>JAFYBD010000287.1 GCA_017540385.1 Lentisphaeria bacterium | reverse complement strand
GCCCTGACCGGCGATAAAAACTTCCTCGCGGACGGCTCGGCCGCCGTCGACGAAGGGTCGCTCCTGTGGATCATGCGGATGAAACAGCACGACGTGCTGAACTACGAACGCGGCACGCTCTCGCTCGACCGCCTGATGAAGGCATCTGTCTTCCAGGCCGGCGTCCTGACCGGGCTGAAGACGTTCGAACGTCTCTTCCCGGAGACCGAGGGCGCACAGTTCTTCCTGATCCGGGACGAGGCCGACGTGCCCGCGTGGCGCGAATACCTCGAGCCGTACGGTCTCGACCTTGTCTCCGCCGGTGAATTCATGGCGCGCGCGGAACGTTTCCAGAACCGCTACCTCGCGATCTTCCTCCAGCTCGGCGTGCTCGGGTTCCTGCTCGGATTCGGCGCGCTGGTCCTGCTCATGCTCCGCAATCTCCGCGCCCGCCGCGACGAAACCGTGCTGCTGGCGGAGACCGGCTGGTCGCGCGGGATGCTCCGCATGCTGTATCTCACGGAGAACATCTGCCTCTTCTGGTTCAGTGCGGGATTCTCGCTGGCGCTGCTCCTGCTGCTGGCGGCGTTCGCCTCCTTGAACCTGGCCGTACTGCTCGCCGGGTTCCTCTTCCTGACGGCCGCAGGGACCGTGCTGATCGCCGGCATCGTCGAACTTCATTTCGCCCCGCGGATGAACCGTTTCCTCGGGGTGTTCTATCCGGGCATGATCCCCGCGGCGGAACGCATCACCACCCCGGAACGCCCCGTCCGCTCCCATCGCCGGATCGAAAAAAGGGGCCGCGATCCGTGATCCTTCGGGCGGACCATCCGTCCGCCCTCAAACGGAATCGCATCTTTGCAAAGACAAACGGCGGCGCGGCAGGACGCGGCCGTTTCCCCTGTGTCTTGTTTCCTGCCGTCCTCAAACTCAAAATACGTAAGGATTCTTATGTTCAAACGAGAATTTCTCGGTGAATTTTCGGGGACTTTCCTCCTGGTCCTCTTCGGCTGCGGGACCGTCGCGGTCGATACGCTGTTTGGCGCCCACGTGAGCCTCGCCCTGATCGCCCTGTTCTGGGGCGTCGGCGTTACGCTGTCGATCTATCTGACGCGTCACCTGTGCTGCGCCCACCTGAACCCCGCCGTGACGGTGGCGATGGCGTGCAGCGGCCGCATGACATGGAGAAAAGTCCCGACTTATCTGATCGCACAGTTCCTCGGTGCGTTTGTCGCGGGCTGGATCATCTATCTGCTGTTCTTCACGTCCATTCAGGATTTCGAAACGACGCACGCGATCGTGCGCGGCTCCGAAGCGTCCGTGAAGACCGGACGCATGTTCGGCGAATACTACCCGACGGCGACCGTGCCCTTCTGGCTGGCGTGCTTCGCGGAAGGCTTCGGCACATTCCTGCTGGTCCTGCTGATCTTCGCCCTCACGGAGGGCTGCAACGTCGGCCGTCCCTCCAGCGACTCCGCGCCGCTCTGGATCGGCCTGAGCGTTTCCTCGGTCATCTGCCTGGTCGCGCCCCTTTCGCAGGCCGGACTGAACCCCGCGCGCGATTTCGGTCCGCGCGTCGTGGCGATGATCATGGGCTGGGGCAAAGCGGCTCTGCCGGACGCCTGCGGCGGATTCTTCTGGGTCTACATCCTGGCGCCGATCGTCGGCGGCATCGTCGCCGCGCTTCTCTTCACGAAACTCTACGAACCCCTGATGAACAAAAAGCCCGGCGACTGCTGCTGCGGCAAGCAATAAGGAATACGAACCATGAGCAAAACGAAACTCATCCTCGTCGGCGGATTCCTCGCCGCCGGCAAGACCACCATGCTGAACGCCATCGCCGGACGCCTCACCGGGCGCGGCTACACAGTCGGCCTCATCACCAACGACCAGGCCGCCGACCTCGTCGACACCGCGATCCTGACCTGCACGGGCGTCGAGGTCCGCGAAGTCTCCGGCAGCTGCTTCTGCTGCAATTTCCCCGGCTTCATGAAATCCGTCCAGTCGCTGATCGACGCCGGATGCGACCTCATCGTCTCCGAACCCGTCGGCAGCTGCACCGATCTCTCCGCCACCATCCTCCAGCCGGTGAAGGACCAGTTCCCGGACCTCGACCTCGCGCCGCTGACGGTCCTGGTCGATCCCGTGCGCCTGAAAGAAGCGCTGGAGCTCGTGCCCTGCCTGACGCATCCCGACGCGCTGTACATCGTGAAACGCCAGCTCGAGGAGGCCGACCGCATCCTCCTGAACAAGGCCGACACGCTTTCCCCGGCGCAGATCGAGGAAGAACTCGCCCTGCTGAAGGAGCATTTCGACGCGCCTGCCGCGGCCGTCTCCGCGTTGAAGGGCACTGCGGTCGACGCCTGGCTGGATGACATCCTCTCCGGCGGTTCCGCCGGTGCGCACATCGCGGAGGTCGATTACGACCGCTACGCCCACGGCGAGGCGGTCCTCGGCTGGCTGAACGCCGCGATCGATCTCTCCGGCGCGGCCGACACCGACTGGAACGCCTTTGCGGAAGCGCTCCTCGCGAAGCTCCGCGATTCATTCCGCGCGGATCGGGCCGAGATCGGACATGTGAAGCTCTCGCTCACCTGCGGGGACCGGGTCGTGCTCGGCAACGTCGGCGCAATCGGCGCTCCCGTGAACATGCGCGGAGACTCCGGCGTGAAGGGCGCGTCCGCCGTGATGACGCTGAACGCCCGCGTGCAGATGCCGCCGGAAGCGTTGCAGAAGGCCGTCGAAGCGACCCTCCCGGAAACGGCTGCGTCCTTCGGCGTCGCCGCTGCGATCAGAAACCTGAAGTGCCTGATGCCCGGCCGTCCCAACCCGACGTACCGTTATCAGACCGTCGTCTGACGCTTCTCCGTTTCGAATAAAAACCCGCCGCCGGAGATTCCCGAGGGAGTTTCCGGCGGCGATGTTTTTGTACTTGATTTCAGGTTCTCCGGGGCGGCCGGAGATGTCGCGATCTCAGACGAGCTTCAGGGCGTCGTCGAGCGCGCCGATGATGTCGTCGACGTTCTCGAGACCGATGGAGAGGCGGATCAGTTCGGGCGGGAGTCCGGCCTTGATCTGGTCCTCTTCGCTGAGCTGCGAGTGTGTGGTGCTGGCGGGGTGGATGATGAGGCTCTTCGCGTCGCCGACGTTCGCGATGATGGTGAAGAGTCCCACGTTGTCGACGAGCTTCTGCGCGGCGGCGGCGCCGCCCTTCACGCCGAAGACGACCATGCCGTTCGCGCCGTTCGGGAGGTATTTCTGCGCGAGGGGCTGGAATCCCGGATACTTGACCCAGGCGGCCTTCGGATGGTTCTTCAGGAAGTTCGCGACGGCGAGGCCGTTCTCGCTGTGACGCGCCGTGCGGAGCGGGAGCGATTCGAGGCCCTGCAGGAAGATCCAGGCGGCGTCGGGCGCGAGGGTCGGGCCCTGGTTGCGGAGGCCGACCGTGCGGAGGCGCAGGATGAACGCGAGCGGATTGTTCGGGCCGAGATCGTGGGCGAAGCGCAGGCCGTGGTAACCGCGGTCGGGCTCGTTGTACAGCGCGAATTTCGGGTCGGTCCAGTCGAAATTGCCCGCGTCGACGACCGCGCCGCCGATGGCCGTGCCGTGGCCGCCGATCCACTTCGAGAGCGAATGGATCACGATGTTCGCGCCGTGTTCGATCGGGCGGAGCAGGGTGGGGGGCGTGAAGGTGGAGTCGACGATCAGGGGCAGGTGGTGCTTCTTCGCGATGGCGGAGTACGCCTCAATGTCGGCGATGTCGAGTCCGGGGTTACCGACGGTCTCGATGTAGATGGCGCGGGTGCGCTCGTTGATCGCGGCTTCGACGGCCTCGAAATCGTTCACGGGCGTGAAGTTGACCTTGATCCCGCTCTACGGCAGGATCGCGTCGAACTGCGTGTAGGTCCCGCCGTAGAGGTTGTTCGCGGCCACGATCTCGTCGCCCTGACGCGCGATATTGGTGATGGTGAAATAGATCGCCGCCGTGCCGGAGGAGACGGCCAACGCGGCCTTGCCGCCATCGAGCGCGGCCAGACGCTGTTCGAGCACGTCTTCGGTCGGGTTCATGAGCCGGGCGTAGATGTTGCCGGTCTCGCGCAGGCCGAAGAGGTCGGCGCCGTGCTTGGAGTTGCGGAACGCGTACGCCGTGGGGCGGTAGACCGGGACGGCGCGGGAAAGCGTGGTGGGGTCGGGGACCTGTCCGGCGTGAATGGCGAGGGTTTCGATGCGGTACTGCTTGTTGTCGGCCATGGTGAAGTCTCCTTATGAAAGAAATGGTTCGGTTCGGGGGTGGGGTTGGTTCGGGTGGTTCTGACTGATTCGGTCAATGATTTGCGCGTCTGGTCCGCGCGGGGCCGGGGTTGTTTATTTGATAGCCTCCGAATACATTATCTGTTTGGTGGTGATTTAGTCCAAAAAAAGAGCCGGGCCTCATCACGGATGAAGCGCCGGAACGTTTCCGGTTGTCCGTTGACAGAACTAATATACACCGTCAATTCGCGCTTGTCAAGCGAAATGTCGATTATTTTTGTCGATTTTTCGAAAAAAGCTGTTTTGAACTGATATGCAGGGCGGTAAAACGTGATTAAAGATGTTTGTGCATGCGGATGCAGTCGAAGGATCCGCTCCTGACCACTGCGTCGTCGACGGGGGCATAGCCGAGTTTCTCGTAGAAAGCGATGGCGACGATCCGGCTGTCGATCGCGACCTCGCGGAATCCGAGCTCGCGCAGCCAGCGTTCGGCCTCCTCCACGACCATCCGGCCGAGGCCATGACCGCGGTATTCGGGCAGGACGACCACGCGCCCCAGGACCGCGCGCCCGGGTTCGGCGGCGTAGAACCGGCACGTGGCGACAGGGTAGCCGTCGTCCAGCAGGACGATATAACGCGTGCCGTCGGCGTCGTGTTCGTCGAACTCCTCGCGCAGGGAGATGTGGTGCTGGCGGTTCATGCCCTGGATGCGGACGGAATACGCACCCGCACGCTGCCATTCGGCTTCCGCCCGGAGGACCTCGATCTGAGCGCTTTGCCCCCGGTTCATGGGCGGCGTCTCCGGAGATACTGCTCCGCGAGTTCATCGAGACGGCCGGCGGCGCGTTCCTTCGCGAGGAAGGCGTTCACGTACTCCAGCAGGGATTCGCCTCCGGGCGGCAGCAGGAATCCGAGTTCGCCGTGCGTGAAGGGCGATTTCAGCAGCGGCGCGGCCAGGCGCGGGTCCTGGCTCGCATAATACTCCGCCTCCAGGATCTCCGTGATCATCACATCCGCGCGGCCCGACGCGACGAGCCCGGGTATCTCCTCGTTCACGGGGTGGATGGTGAGCGTGGCGCGGGGCAGATTTGCGCGCGCGAACTTCTCGTTGAGTCCGCCGGGGTTCTCCATGACGCGGACCTCCGGGCGGTCGATGGCTGCGAGCGAGGTGTATTTGGCGGCGTCTTCGGCACGGCAGAGGACGGTTTTGCCGTTCGCGAGGTAGCCGTCGGACATGAGCGCGAGTTCCTTCCGCGCGGAGGTGATCGTGATGCCGCATACGGCGAGGTCGAATTTGCCCGCGAGCGTGTCGTCCATCAGCGTCGGCCAGGTGGTCGGCACGAATTCGAGCCGCACGCCGAGCTCCGCCGCCAGGTCCTCCGCCAGCGCGGCGTCGAACCCGACGTACGCACCGGTCTCCGGTTCGAGGTAGGACATCGGGCGGTAATCCCCGGTCGCGCCGACCAGCAGGACCCCGCGGGACCGCACCGCCGAAAGGGAATCCGGGGCTGTGGCGCAGGAGACGAAGACGAGGAGAAACAGCAGGCAGAGCCCGCCCAGCAGCCGCGCGAAACGTTTTCCGAATATCCGACGATCCATGATTTGCCTCAAAGTGATTCTTGTCCGGTTAGATTTACAAATGTACTATACCATCCCCGTGAACCTGTTTCAAGTGAAAACGATGCGAAAACGGCGAAAGATTCAAACACGATTGAAGAAAACGCGAAAACTGCGAAAGATTCAATACCATGTGTCGGCGACGGAGCAGGGGATCACTGCCAGCCTTTTCCCGCGATCCACTTCATGAGGTGGTCGTTCTTCGAGAGAAAGAACGGTTGAAGTAGCGGGCTGATCCCGGCTACGGCTTCCCGCAGACTTTCAGGCTTTTGTTCTGGAGAGACTTTCTTCAGAAAAGCCCGCCATTGGGACTGTTTCAACGGGTCTTCATAGAATTCCCCGGACAGTCCGATGGGGATTTCGGTCGGAATATCCGTGCCGCGACGCCGGAATGTTTTTGCGATAGCCTGCTTCAGTAAAAGGAAGTCAAAATCAAATTTCTCCGACAGAAGCCAGATGTCATAGTAATCCTTCAGCCGGCTGTTCAACATGCCAAGCGAAGTGATCGCCTCGAACTTCTCTGCGATCACCGTGTAGCGCGAATAGACGAGAATGGACGGAGCGGGGAATGTGTTCAAAAGTCTGGGATATTCCTGAAGCTCAGCTTCGGGATAGACCGAATCCCCGAAGCCGATATCAAACTGCATAGGAACTCTTGCGTTCTGTATCCTGGCACAAAACGCGATCCTTGTCCCCCGGTATTTTGCGTCTTTTATGATTTCGCTGGCACTAATGGAGGAAATGTCGAAGACGATCCCGTCGTCCGGGACAGACGTTTCGCAGATTTCCCGGAAGCATTGAACAAGGTGCTTTGGATCGGAATCCCCATGACACAGCAGATCCGTGTCGCGCGTTACACGGAGCATGGGGCCGAACCATACAGAAAAGGCGCTTGCTCCCTTCAGAATGAAACGTTGCACGTATGGGCTGTGTCCCAGCCTGTAGAGAAACCGTTCATAGGCATACCGCAAAAGAAGATAATCGAAGCCGACGTTCTGTTCCTGCGCCAGATGCTTCAGCCGGACATTCACGGAATGTCCCATGTTTTTGATCGAGTCCGAACTCATGAAAATACCTCCAGATAGGGCCGCATGATACGTGTGACCCGGCAGCGTCGTGCCGCTTCCCAAAGTTTGTTCCGGTCAACCTTATCCTTGCCGAACGCTCCACGCAACGCAGCCACGGCAACATCCTGTCCGATTGCATTTCTGAACATGAAACAGTCGGCAAGCGTTTGCTCCAGACTGTAAACGCGAATCGCGACGCCGTTGGATCGGATGGTCACGATCTCCGCCGAAAACAGCGGTTCCGATCGGTAAACAAAGCGTACCGGCGGGTAGGCGATGCGAGGGGAATGATAACCATGGCGGATGGCGACATAGAGATTGTGGGGATTCTCATCCGTCAGATCGTAGATTCTGAGAGCGGAGAGCAGACAGAACACCCCCTGCGGCACTTTCATGGCGATCATTTCGTAATCGGCCATGTCGGAATACGCGGCGTCGGCCGATGAATACAGCCCCCTGGCGGCACGTTTCGCTTCGCCTCGTTTCATCAGCGCATAAACGAGGCTGAAAGGAATGTCGGCTTTGCGCATGGCCGCAGAGTCGACGAGTCTCCGCCTGAGCATTTTTCTGAGCTGATCCGTCTTGTTCATTTGGACCTCTGATGTTATAAACTGCGTCAAATATAGCACAACTGACGCAGTTTTTCAAATTCAACCGGCGTTTTTTTGCCATTTTCCTTTGAAACGTCCGCGAATCGGCGGACTGGGATCGCGCTGTTCTCGTCTGATCTCTGCATGAACGACATCCCCGGGATTGGGAGTCCGTCGGCGGGGTTTTTTAGCAAAAAAAACGGTTCCGCACTTGATTTTTCGGCGAGACGGGGGTATAGTAATCTTAATGCACAGCAGTGGCGTGATGGTCGAGCGGCTAAGGCAACGGTTTGCAAAACCGGTTCTGGTGGGTTCAACTCCCACTCACGCCTCCATTTTTTTGCCCCCTCCTTGAGGCAGCATGGTTCCCCTCATTGTACCATGCTGCCTCTTTTGCATTTTCCGGGCGCTCCGCACGCGGTTTTCGGGAAAAAACCGGAACGAACCTTGATTTCCGCTGGAACCGTGGTATATTTAGGGCACCTCAAATAATTGGTTTCCGGCGGCTTTTCGCGTCCGGGCAAATCCCAATTGGCAAGATTTTCGGTGGTTGCCTTCAGGCAGCCACACTCAAATCTTCCTGCATTGTCCCGTTTGTCCGTAAGCTGAAAATCCATTCGGCCGAATTATTCGAGATACCCTTTAGACCCGACAACCACCCCCTCAACAGGAGTCCGCCATGGGAAAACACAAAGTCCTGAACACGCCCGCCATCCGCCGGATCCCGACGTATCTGCACAAGCTGATGCTGATGCACGCATCCGGCGAGGAATTCGTGTCGACGTCGAAGCTGGCGGACTACATGGACCTGGACCCGATCATCGTGCGGAAGGATTTCGAGCTGACCGGCATTCAGGGGACCCCCGGCGTGGGATTCAAGACGAAGGAGCTCATCGCGGCCCTGCGGCGGTTCCTGGGCTGGAACGAACAGACCACGGCGTGTCTGGTCGGGGCAGGTTCGCTCGGCAGCGCCCTGCTCGGTTACGAGGAATTCGCCGAATACGGGCTGCGTTTCACGTACGTTTTCGACGCCGATCCCCGGAAGCAGGGGACCATGATCCACGCGCACGAGGTGCTGGATGTGCGACAGATGCACAAGGTGCTGAAGCTGGCCCCGCCGGACATCGGGATCATCTGCGTGCCGTCGTCCGTGGCGCAGATGGTGGCGGAGGAGCTCGTGAAGTGCCGCGTGAAAGCCATCTGGAACTTCGCGAACGTCTGTCTGAAACTGCCGCACGACGTGATCGTGCAGAGGGAGGTCATCGCGGGCGGATTCGCGCTGCTCTCCATGAAGCGCCGCAGCCACAGCTGACACTCGCGCACTCCATCATTCCGAAAAAAACGGCGGCCGCAAACGACCGTCGTTTTCTGTATTTTTCCCTCAAAATATCGGATCAGAAGAGGTCGAGGAACCAGTTGCGTTTCTTTTCCTTGAGGGCGGATTTGCGGACGAGCGCGAAATCGGACTGGTCGGTGGTGATGCAGTCCATGACGGAGCCGGAGAAGCCCGGCACGCCCTCGGGGATGGCCTTGTTCACGACCTCGGTGGCGGTACGTTCCACGCGGAGCGGGGCGTCGTCGCCGGCGTCGGGGAACGTGAAGAAGACTTCGAGCTTGAAATCGTAGCCCGGGACGTTGGCGGATTCGGCCTTGAAATAGACGTGCCGGACGGGGATGTCGCCGATCTTCGAGGCGTTGTCGTAGGCGGCCGTGGCGGAGACCTGGTCGGGGGCGAGTTCGAGGCCGGTGGCCCTGATGGCGTCCAGCATGGGCTTGGCGGAAGCCGCCCATTTGCCGCCGGATTTGACCTTGCGCGACTTGCCGAGGTAGTCCTCGGGACGGTCCAGCGGAGCCGCGAACATCGACGCGATGAGCCGCCGTGCGCCGGGGAGCATTTCGCGGATCTCCTTCTTCGTCTTGCCGCCCACGGAATCGGCCGGACCGCCGAGCACGGAGGCCGCCGCGTCGTCGTCCACGCCGAGCGGGATGTCGCGCAGGTTCACGCCTTCGGGGCGGATGACCGCGGTCATGCCGGAGAGCGGGGCGTAGTCGACCGTTTCGCCGTCGACGGTCTGGGAGAGAGCATCGACCTTGAACTGCATCACGAGCGGGTCGAGGGACTGGTAGACGAGTTCTCCGGCGGCGTGGATCTCGTGCGTTTCGCGCCGGCGCGGAGGATTGGCGATGCCGACCAGCTTCATCCGGTAGGTCCGGACCTGCTTGCTGTTCACATAGAGCTGGTAGGGTTCGCCGACTTTCGGCTTGCCGTCGAAATGCAGCTCCACCTCGTCGTTTCCGGCCGCGAGGAGCGCGGGCGCGGAGAACGCAGCCGGGAATATCAGGCAGAAGACGAGGAGGGCTGTGCGGTGGCGCGTCATACGAATTCGAAATCGTCCATGGTCTGGAGTTCGCGGTGGATGAAATCGGTCGCGAGCGCGAACGCCCGTGCCCGGTGGCTGATCTTGCTCTTCACCTCTTCGCCGAGCTCTCCGAACGTCTTGTCGTACCCGTCGGGGATGAAGACTGGGTCGTAGCCGAACCCCTGCGTGCCGCGGGGCGCATCGGCGATGCGGCCGGTGACTTCGCCGCGGAACGTCTCCACGATGTCGCCGCGGTAGGCGAGCGCGATCACGCAGACGAACCTCGCACGCCGGTCGGTCTTGCCCTCGAGCTCCTTCAGGAGCTTTTCGATGCGCCGGGCGTCGGTCGCGCCATCGCCGGCATAACGCGCCGAGTACACGCCGGGCGCGCCGTTCAGCGCTGCTACCTCCAGCCCGGAATCGTCGGCGAACGCCGCCCGGTCGGCATAGCGCGCCGCCTGACCGGCCTTGAGCCGGGCGTTCTCCTCGAACGTGGTGCCGTTTTCGACGAGTTCGGGGAAGCCGGGGATGGTGTCGGGGGAGAGGATGGCGACGCGGCCTGCGTCGACGGTGGCGTCGAGCATGGCCTGGAACTCCTGGATTTTATGTTTATTGGTGGTGGCAGCCAGTATTTGAAGCATTTGAGACTCCTGGTTTCAGTTTCCTGTGAGCTCGTTGTAGATGGATTCGTATTGGTCGACCATGGACGCGACGGAACAGAGGATGAAGGGTTCGGAGCGTCCGGCGTTGACGGCCTCGGAGAGGGCTTTCGCCAGCCGGATGCCGTCCGGGTCCTGGAGGAAGTCGATGCACTGCGCGAAGCCGCCCTGATACTGTTCGCAGAGTTCGGGGAGGGAATCGGCTGTGGAGGTCACGACCGGGAGCCCGAGCGACATCGCCTCGGTGAGGGTGAGTCCGTAGCCCTCGTAGCGCGAAGGCATCACGAAGGCGTCGAACGCGGCCATGAGACTCCGGGCGTCGGAACGGTATCCGGGGAGCGCGAAGACGAGGCGGGAGGAATTGAGATCGCGTACGCGCCGTTCCAGCTCGTCGCGTTCCGGTCCGTCGCCGATGATGATGATCCCCCACTTCTCGCCCTCGGGCACGCGTGCCGAGATCGCGGAGGCACGGTCGAGGAGCCTGTCGAAGCCCTTCTGCCGGTCGAGCCTGCCGACGGACCCGATGACCCTGGTGCAGTCTTCCATCATGCACCATTTGCGGAATTCGCGACATTCCTCGGGCGTGGCGGGCTCCACGTAGTCGCAGCCGTTGTACACCACGCGGAACTGTTTCCGGGGGATGCGGCAGACGGCGGAGTGGAACCTCGCGGCGGCCTTCGACACCGCGGTCAGGGCCATGGATTTCCGCACCGTCATCCGGTCGAGCATGAAGTAGAACCCCTGCGTCCGGCGGCGGTCGGCGATGTGAATGGTGTTCACCAGCGGCACGCCCGAACCCGCGAGCGCGAGCCGGGAGATCAGATTGGCGTGCATCATGTGCGAATGGACGATCTCGGGTTCGAACCGCTGAAGCGCGTAGCGGACCAGGAACGGCAGGACGAAGACGTCGAGCTTGGTGGCGTTCAGAAACGCCACGCGCGCGCCCGCAGTCTGGAGCGCGTCGACCAGGCAGTCGTCGGCCGGGGGCGGCATCAGCGACACCACGTCGCAGGAGTGCCCCCTCGCGATGAGGTTGCAGACCAGGTCGGTCAGAACACGTTCCGCTCCGGCTGGGTCGAGGTCCGTTATGAGTGATACGATCTTCATTTGTCCAGATATCCGAAAAAAGCGTGAACTGCAACATAAGCCGGATTCTGTCTCCGCGTTTCCGCGGGGGCGACCATCTGTCTAAGCGGCCAGAACCCGGGACTGATAACGCCGCGGGCAGCGGCATCGTCCCCTATTTGGCCTTGCTCCGGAAGGGGCTTGCCATGCGGCCCGGATCGCTCCGGAGCCCGGTGGTCTCTTACACCGCCGTTTCACCCTTGCCGGACGCCCGAAAGCGCCCGGCGGTCTGTTCTCTGTTGCGCTGTCCTTTCCGCGGGGTTGCCCCCGCGGCATCCCTCTTGATGAGGGACTTCCTGCCCTGTGGAGTCCGGACTTTCCTCTTTGCCAGGCAAAGCGGCCGCCGTTGCAATTCACATTTCTTACTATATCACGCACCCGCGAAAATGCAAGCGGTTTTGCGCTTTTTCCCGCAGGGAAATGCGGAAGCGTCCGCCCGGTCCCGCATGGCCCCGCACGGGGCTTTTTCGCTTTTTTTTCGCTCCCGAGGTTGCAATCTTTTCCCCTGCATGATACATTGTATAAGAACGAACGAAACGACCATGTGAGGTGAGTCATGCTGTGCCAGATCTGCAAACTCAATCCGGCTTCCATTCATATACAGGAAATCGTCAACGGGGAGCGAAACGCCCTCCATATCTGCGCGGAATGCGCGAAGAAACGCAACCTCGCCGAGGAAACGGCGGGCAATTCCCATCTGCACGAGATGCTCGAGCGTCTCACGCAGGCCATCGCAAACAGCGCCGACCTGAAACTCGCGGAGCTCTTCGAGCAGAAGAAGCCGCAGGAGGAGGCGCGTCCCGACGTGGTCTGCGCCGTCTGCGGGACCGATTATCAGGCGTACCGCAAATCAGGCAAGCTCGGCTGCGCTGCGTGCTACGAGGCGTTCGGCCCGGTGCTCGTCCGCGAGCTCGCGCTGAAGCAGCACGGCAGCGTCCACTGCGGCAAGACGCCGCCCGAGACCGTGGAACAGTGGCAGGATCCGACCGTTTCCGAGCGGATCGGACTCCGCAAGGAGCTCGAACGCCTCCGCAAG
>JAFYBD010000286.1 GCA_017540385.1 Lentisphaeria bacterium | reverse complement strand
GTGGTGGCTGGTGCCCATGATGACGCCGTATTCGTCCGCCACGACCGGGTTCAGCGGGTCGTCCTCGTTGAACGCCTTGCCCCACATGGCGGGCCAGAGGTAGTTGCCTTTCAACCGGAGGATGAGCTCGAACATATGCGCGTACATCTTCGAATTGATGCCGCCGAAATTCGCGCGGGACCAGTTGCCGAACGACGGTTCCTCGTCGTTGATGAAGATGCCGCGGTATTTCACCTTCGGCGGCTGCTGCACGTAGGTTCCCGGCTTCGCCCACAGCGCGTCCGAATGTACCACGGGCACGTCGGCCCACCAGTACCACGGGGACACGCCGATCCGCTTCGAGACTTCATAGATTCCGTAAATCGTGCCGCGCTTGTCGCTGCCGGCCACGACCATCGAATCGCCGCGCACCTGGATCAGGTACGATTCCCATTTGCCCTCGATCGCCTCGACGTTGAGCTTGCCCTCCCTCACGAGGGCGTCGATGAGCGGGCTTTTCCCGACCGTGCCGACCAGGATCGCGCCGGGCCGCACTTTGCCGTCCGTCTCAACGGCCGAAGCCGTCCCGGTCACGCGTTTCACGTCCTCGCCCAGATCCTTCGCCGCGCGGGTCACCTGCGGGAACTCCTCCCCGCTAAGCACGATGGTCGCGGCTTTCCCGTCGGAGAAGACCGGGAATCCGCCCTCGAGCGCGGTTCGCGAGATCATGGTATCGAAAATATCTTCGGCGGCGAGCGCGGAGCCCGCGGTCATCATCGCCCCGGCCAGCAGCCCGGTGATGCGGTTCGGGATTCTGCTCTTTCTCATTGGCATTGCTCCTGAGTTAAAGGAAAGAAAATTGAGAGGTCATTTCGTTTTCGTGTATTCGAACCAGTCGAAGTCGGCACAGCCGCCGTTCTGCCGTCCCTGGGCGTAAAGCGCCAGGTAGACGCCGGTAAAACCGCCGGCCGTCTCGCTGCTGAGGAACGCCGCGTCCATTTCCCCGAGGGGCTCGTACTTGACGCCGTCGGTCGAATACTGGAACGAATAGACGTCCTTATTCCCCTGCGCTTTCAGGTACACGACGTCCGATTCGAGGTGGATTTCCTTCGCGGTGTGATTCATGCGGCTCATCCTGTACTTCAGGACCAGGGACAGTTTGCCGTCGCGCTTCCGAACGAAGAGATCGTAGTGATAATCCGTGGTCATGAACACGGTCAGGCCCGCCTCGTCGCCGTCCTTCAGCCCGGAGGCATCCAGTTTCGTCGCGGCGGCGAAGTCGATGTCCTGCTGACGGCGGCCGAGCCAGGTCGGCGAATTGGAGTTGTCGATGGTGACGGCGCTCGTGCGGAGCCGGAGCCAGCCCCGGCGCTCGGCGAGGGAATAGTTTTCGAAATGCGGCGCGCAATAATAGTTCCACTCCATGCCGAGTTTCGCCTCGTCGAATTCCGTGCGGGGCGGTTTCTCCGCGAAGGGGACCTGCGGCAGCGTCGGCACGTTCATTTCGAGCGAAATCGCGCCGTTTCCGTTCACGACCGGCCAGCCGTCCTCATTCCACTTGACCGGGGCGAGCATCGTTTCGCGTCCGGTGACGTGGTAGAACCCGCCGAGGACGCGGAATCCGAGGCAGACCATCCACCACGAGCCGTCGTGCGCCTGAATCAGGTCGGCATGCCCGGTGCCCTGGATGGGGTTCTGGTAGCCTCTCGCCAATGCGTGGGAAAGGATCGGATTCGAGGGACATTCCTCGAAGGGCCCGCGCAGATCGCGGCTGCGCGCGATCGTCTCGCTGTGGCCGTATTCGGTCCCGCCCTCGGCGATCATCAGATAGTACCAGCCGTCCTTCCTGTACATGTGCGGCCCCTCCGCGCAGCGTCCCCCGGTCCCGCGCCAGATGGTCTCGCTCCGGGAGAGCAGACGTCCGGTCTTCAGGTCGATTTCCGCCAGATGGATTTCGCCCGCCCCCTGCGCGGAAAGAAAGTAGGTCTTTCCGTCGTCGTCGAAGAAGAAATCGGGGTCGATGCCCTGGTCCCGGATCCGGATCGGGTCGGACCATTCGCCGGCCGGGTCCTTCGCCGTGACAAAGAAATGCCCCCCGCCGGAAACGTTGGTCGTCACCATGTAGAACGTCCCCTCGTGGTAACGGATCGTCGGGGCGTAAATGCCGTTCCATGCGCCGATGTTCTGCAACCGGGTCTGCGCGGGACGCGTGATGCAGTGGCCGATCTGCTCCCAGTGGATCAGGTCCTTGCTGTGATGGACGGGCACGGCGGGGAAATAGTTGAACGTGCTGTTCACCATGTAATAATCGTCGCCCACCCGGCACACGCTCGGATCGGGGTAGAATCCCGGCAGAACGGGGTTCCGGTAGCCGTGCGTTTCGGGTTCGCTTGCGGACGCGGGTTCCTGAGCGAAAAGCGCGACGGAGAAAACCGCTGCGGCAAGAGTTGCGACGATGGTCATCATCGCTCCGGCCAGCAGCCCGGTGATCCGGTTGGGGAAAACTCTTTTTTTCATGGGAGGGTCTCCTTGAAAATTGCAAAAGGGAGGATAAAGAGAAGAAGGTTATGTTGAAGCTTTCTTCTCCGTTTCCTCATCTGAAAAAGTTTCATTGAGGAGCTTTTTGGCTCCATCAAGAAGAGGCCGAAGGGATTTATACTGATCCGGGACATCCTCGGCCGTCCGATAGGTCGCAACCCCCAAAGGGGAATTATGCCGACCGATCGTCAGTTCCACAACCGATCGATTCATTTCGTGGCACAGCAGCAGCCCGATGGACGGGTTTTCGTCATCCCGCTTCACGTATTTGTCGAGGCAGGCCAAGTAGAATTCCAGCTGTCCGAGGTAAGCAGGTTTGAACTTCCCACGTTTCAGCTCCACGGCCACCATACATTTCAGCGCCCGGTGGAAGAATACGAGGTCGGCGAAGTATTCCTCGTCATCCACGATGAAACGTTTCTTCACGTCCATGAAGCAGAAATCCGAGCCCAGCGCCTGAATGAACCGGCGGATTTTGGAAACCATTTCCATCATCCATTCCGGCTCGTCCAGGGTCTCCTCGTCGTCGTTCGCGTCCACGATGTTCACGAAATCGAGCAGATACTCGCTTTTGAACGCCTGCACCGCCCGGGACAACTGCTTTTCATTCGGCATCGTGACGGCGAAATTGTTGACCGCCCTGCCCTGCGTGGCATAATCGTTTGCTTTGAGGTGCTGTTGGAGTGTACGTTTCGACCAGAACTCCATAGCGCATTTGCGGATATAGAAGAGTCGTTCCTCTGAGGTTTTACAGGCAAATATGATTACCATATGGCTCGTAAAACCGATGGACATGAATGCCGTTGCATCGTTGGCCCCCAATTCATCAGCCAGTGGCTGACAAATTGCAAAAATATCATTTTCTTGTGTTTTTGTGCATGACTTGTCGTTCATTTCGCCAGTCGCTGACTGGCAAATTGAGTTTTCATTTCTTGAAGAAAGGAAATCGCCGTTTTTCAAGTCTTTCAGGTTTAATTCATCTGCCAGTGGCTGACAAATTACTTTTGGAGAAGCCCATGTCTCATAAAAAATACGCATGTAGCGCATATTAGTAGCCGAAAAACCGCGCAGACCCGGCAGTTCCTTTTGGAGCAGACGCGATATTTCGTCAATCGCCCCGGTTCCCCAGCGACCTTCTCGGGAATTGCGCGAAACATAAGCCCCGATGGCAAAATAGAGCTTCAGCATTTCGGCATTGGCAAGCCGTGCCGCCACATAGCGGCTTTTCAATATCGCGGACTTGATAGCCAGCACATCTTTGGCAATATCGAAAGGCATACGTTATCCTCAGAGAAGCGAGGCGAGGTCGGTGAACTCGTATCCGTGCGCGAGGGCGACGTTTTTGTTCGTGAGCTTGCCGAGGAAGCAGTTCACGCCGGAGGCGATCGCGCCGCTGTGCCTGCAGGCCTCCTCCAGTCCGGTCTTCGCGATCTGCAGGCCGTAACGCAGCGTGGCGTTCGTGAGCGCGATGGTGCTCGTGCGGGGCACCGCGCCGGGCATATTGCCCACGCAGTAATGCACCACGCCTTCCTCGATGAACACGGGATCGTCGTGCGTGGTCACGCGGGAGGATTCGCCGCAGCCGCCCTGGTCGATCGCGACGTCCACGAAGACCGCGCCGTCCTTCATCTCGGGCAAATAACGCTTCTTGAAGAGTTTGGGCGTGGAACCGCCGGGGATCAGCACGGAGCCGATCACCAGGTCGGCGTCTTTCAGCACGCGTTCGATGTTGCTGTCCGAGCTCACGAGCGTCTGGATGTGCGCGCCGAACATATTGTCGAGCTCCTCCAGGCGCTTCAGATTGATGTCGAGGATCGTCACGTTCGCGCCCATGCCGACGGCGATCTTGCAGGCGTTCATGCCGACCGTGCCGCCGCCGAGGATCACGACGTTCGCCTTCGGCGTGCCCGGCACGCCTGCCAGCAGGATGCCTTCGCCGCCGAACTTCTTCTCGAGGTACTTCGCGCCCTCCTGGATGGACAGGCGGCCGGCGATCTGCGACATCGGGGCCAGGCACGGCAGCGAACGGTCCGCTTCCTGGATCGTCTCGTAGGCGACGGCTTTGACCTTCCCGGCCAGCAGGGCGTCGGTCTGCTCTTTGTCGGCGGCGAGGTGCAGGTAGGTGTAGAGGATCATGCCCTCGCGGAAGAGCTTGTACTCGCTCGCGAGCGGTTCCTTCACCTTCACCATCATGTCGACCAGATTCCACACGTCGGCGGCGTTGTCGATCAGATTCGCCCCGGCGTCGACGTATTCGTTGTCGGAGAACCCGGAGCCAACGCCGGCCCCCTTCTCCATGTACACATGGTGCCCGGCGGCGACGTAATCCCGGACGTTGTCCGGCGTGAGTCCGACTCGATATTCATTGTTCTTGATCTCTTTGACGCATCCGATTTTCATGGCCGGGCTTATCCTTTCTGTGTTTCACCTCAAAACGAGGGGCTTCCGTCGATTCGCGCTTGACGGACTGGTCGGTTGTGATCGGACAGGGACCGCCGCATGCGATTCCGTCCTTGCTATACAATAATATCACGAACGCATTTTTCAAGCGCGCAGCCGCCAAAACGAACTGATTTTTCACGGGCCATCCCGCCTTTTTTGCCGAAAAAAAGAACCGCCCCCGGTTTGAGGCCGGAGACGGTTCGGATTCTTTTCGCTGACAGCGAGCCGGATTACTTGGCGTCGTTGAGCTTCTGCTGGAGTTCACGCAGTTTCGCGCGACAGCCGGCGGGATCCTTCTGACGGAGTTCCTGAGCAGCCTTGTATTCATCCGGGAACTTTTCCTGGATCTGGCTGACCGTGCTGACGGTGGAACGCGGGCCGCCCTGGCCCTGACCGCCCATACCCTGGCCGCCGCCGAAGCCGCCCATGCCGCCGCCGAAGCCGCCGCCAAAGCCGCCCATTCCGGCACCCTGGCCGCCC
>JAFYBD010000005.1 GCA_017540385.1 Lentisphaeria bacterium | reverse complement strand
GTAGAATCCGGGCGACGAATAGATGCGGTTGCGGTTGCTTTCCTCACGGGAACCGTACACCACCTCGCACTCCCCGCTGAAGACCGGGGCCGCGCAGACGGCATAGTCCGCGGGGTCGTATTCGAGGTCGGCGTCCTGGATGATGACCACCTCGCCGGTCGTGACCGGGATCGCGCGTTTCACGGCGGAACCCTTGCCGCCGTTCTCCTTGTCGATGCAGACGGCCTGCACCCCGGGATGCGTTTCGATCCAGCCGCGGATGAGCTCGGGCGAACGGTCTGTGGAACCGTCGTTCACGATGACGAGTTCCAGCCGCAGATCGTGCGTCTGCGCCGCCGCCACCCGGTCGAGCATGGTTTCGACGGTCTTCTCTTCGTTGAAGACCGGGATCACGACTGACAGCAGATGCGACATGGCTGGTCTTTCAGGCGGGACGTTCCCGGGAAACCGTCACATGGCGTCGGGAATGCCGATCGTGAGCGCGGCCAGGCCGTCGGCGAGCACGTCGCGCACGGCGAAGCACAGCGCCAGACGCATCGTGCGGACCGCCGGGTCGCCGGCGTTCAGAACCTGCTTTTCACGGTAGAACCGGTTGAACAGTTTCGCCAGGTCGAGCAGATAGTTCACGAGGATGGAGCAGTCCATCTTGTCGGCGGAGGCCCGGACGGCGTCCGCATAGCGCAGGGCCGCCACGGCAAGCGCCTTCTCTTCCGGCGAATCCGCCAGCGACCAGTCGACCGAGGCGGGGTCGAACGCGATCCCGGCGTCGGCGCACTTCCGCACGATGGAGTTGATGCGGGCGCAGACGTACTGCACGTACGGGCCGGTGTCGCCCTCGAACTTCAGCGACGCCTTCGGGTCGAACATGATCGTGGTCTTCGGATTGAATTTGAGCAGCATGAACTTCAGCGCGCCCATGCCGATGGTCTCGCTGCGCTCCTCGATGTCGGCGGGCGGCTCCTCGCCTTCCTTCACGCGTTCGAGCGCGGCGGATTTCGCGAGGCTGTGCATCTCATCGAAGAGATCGTCGGCGTCGACCACGGTGCCCTCGCGGCTCTTCATGCGGCCGGACGGGAGGTTGACCATGCCGTAGGACAGGTGGTAGAGGCTGTCGGCCCAGGCGTAGCCCAGGCGGCCGAGGATGGTGAAGAGCATGCGGAAATGCAGGTTCTGCTCGTCGCCGACCACCCAGATCATCGTGTCGGGGCCGTGCTCCTCGTGCTTCAGGATGGTCGTGCCGATATCCTGCGTGATGTAGACGCTGGTGCCGTCCTTGCGGAGCAGGACCTTTTCGCCGAGCTTGCCGAGGTCGACGGTCACGGCTCCGTCTGCGCGTTTGCCGAAGATGCCCTTCGCGAGGGCGTCCGCGATCACGTCCTTGCCCAGCAGATAGGTCTGGCTCTCGAGGTACGTCTTGTCGAAATGCACGCCCATGCGGCGGTAGGTTTCGTTGAACCCGTCGATGACCCATTTGTTCATGGTGGTCCAGAGCGCGCGGACCTCGGGATCGCCGGCCTCCCACTTGCGGAGCATGTCCTGCGCTTCGCGTCCGAGTTCGGTCTCCAGGAAGAGGTCGTCGGAGGATTTGTCGGCGAGCTCGGGCCGGGCCGCCTTCAGCTGCTTCACCTCGTCGGAGAGCATCTGGTTGAACTTGACGTAGAAATTGCCGACGTAGTGGTCGCCCTTGATCCCGGCCTGTTCGGGCGTGACGCCGTTGCCGGTGAGCTTGTAGGCGAGCATGGATTTGCAGATGTGGATGCCGCGGTCGTTGATGAGGTTGACGGGGACCACGGTGTGGCCGGCGCGCGCCATGACGCTGGCGAGGCTCATGCCGATGCAGTTGTTGCGGACGTGGCCGAGGTGCTGGGGCTTGTTCGTGTTCGGGGCGGAGAACTCGATGAGGATCTTGCGCCGGGAAGCCTCCGGGAACGGCACGTCGGCGAGGAGCGCCTTCACGTCGGACACGGAGTCGCGGAAGAGCGCGGCAGGCTTTAGGGTGATGTTCACGAACGCCTTGATCTTCTCCGCTCCGGCGACGTCGGGATCGGCGGTGAGCAGACGGACGGTCTCCTCGGCGAGCGCGTCGGGCGCGCCCTTCAGGGCTTTCGCGAGCCGGAAACAGTTCACGGTGAGGTCGCCGTTCATGCCGGCGGGACAGGTCTCCCACGGGATGTCGGGGAGAGCTTCAAGATTGCGGGAGGTGCGGAAGGATTCCGCGAGACGGACGAGGCATTGGATTTTCATGGATTCCGAGGTGAAATATGGGTTGGAGAGAGGTTAATGCGTGGTGCGGATCAGCGTGACCGGAGCGTCCGGCTTCACGCGGATCACATAGTCGCCGAGCGCGGCCGGGAGCAGCGCGGTCATGTAACGCGGGATCGTGGTGATCTCGCCGCGGACGTCCACGTCCACGGGGCCGCTGATGGCGGTGAGGAGGTGGAAACTGCGGGTGGAACGCGTGGTGTCCGGCCAGTCGCCGGTCAGGCGGAGTTCGTCGCAGTGGAACTGCGGGCAGCGGTTGATGATGGCGTATTTGCGGTTCCGGGGGGCGTTGTCGCTCACGCCGGTGATGCGCGCGGGGGAACGGTCCGTGAAGTCGATGCAGGCGAGCCCCTGCTCCACGTGAAGCTCCTGCCCGGGGAGGCCCCAGTCGTTCAGCAGGTAGTCCGTGTTGCTGTTCTGCTGGATGTCCAGCAGGAGCACCCCGGCGTCGAAGCAGTGCACGCGGCCCGCGTTCACGAAATACGCGTCGCCGGGGACGGAGTCGAATGCCTGAAGCACGCCCTCGACATCGGGCGAGGCAAGACGCTCGAGGAAACTGTGACGGGTGGCGGTCGGACGGATGCCGACCATGATCTTCGAACCGGGATCGGCGTCCAGCACGTACCACATCTCCGTCTTCGGCTCCGCGCCGTTTCCGAGCAGCCGCGCGGAATTCTCATCCGGGTGGACCTGCAGCGGGATGCGCTCCCCGGAATTGACGATCTTCACGAGCAGGGGGAAGCGTTTGTCGCGCGCCATGTCGCCGATGAGGTAGGACGTGCCGAGTCTGAGGCAGAGTTCGTGCAGGGTCGTGCCCGCGAGCGGTCCGTTCGAGATCACGCTCTCGGCGCCCTCGCGGTCGCAGATGTCCCATGCCTCGCCGAACGGGCCGCCGTCCGCGGGCAGTTCGCGCCCGACCACGGAGGCGAGCTTGGTCCCACCCCAGACCGTTTCACGGTACATGGGCTCGAAAAGCAGCGGATACAATTCATCTTTGGACAGCGTGGTCATGGGCCAATCCCCCGTTCTCGTTGTTTTCGGTTCTGATTCATTCAATATATGCCGCAAACCCGGAAATGACAAACTCCGGGGCGTTTTTTTTTCGAAAAAACGTGTCTCCTGCGAAACGCTCCGCGCGGTCAACCGCGGATCGGCATCGTCCGCCCGAAGAGGTTGCCGTATTTCTTCAGGTTCAGGGACTCGACGAACGACGCGATCTTGGTGGTCGTGGAGCACGGGTCGATGGAGGCGTCCATGCAGTCGCCCTCGAGCGCGAGCATCGGCAGGCCGATCTCCTCCAGCTCCTCGCGGAGCATTTTCGTGAACGGACGGTCTGCGAGGCTGCAGCGACCGAACCCGTGGGTGTAGAGGATGCAGCCGGTGAACTTCGCTTTCGCCGAGAGATCCTTCACGTACTTCACGCGCAGTTTCGGATCCAGGAACCCGGTCGTGAGGAGCTTCCGCGCGAGGGACTCGTACGGGTGCTTCGGGTCGAGCGGCGTCCAGCCGATGTAGTTGGTCTCCTCGAAGACGATCGGGGCGTTGCAGACGGTCTCGATGTATTCGAGGTGCTTGGAGTCGTAGAACGGCGGCAGATGGAGCCAGAGCAGGCGGTGCGTGTCATCGATGGAGTAGCGTTGATCCGCCCATTCCTTCTTCTGCAGCAGTTCCTCGTAGTAGGTCCGCTGGATGTCGACGAGTTCCTGCGTGCCCCAGAGCTGGCTGAACATCACGGCGTTGTACACCGCCTCGGAGCCGCGGATGAGCGGCGGCGAAGTCCAGCGCAGTTCGTTGCATTTGCGCGAATAATCCGCGGCCTGGTTGGAGAGCACGCAGGCCTCCTCGAGTTTCGCCGGATCGAGCTTGTAGCCGAACGCGTCCTCCATCTGTTCGACCGCCTGACGGAGACCGTCGGCGATCTGCCCGACCGCGTTGGTGTTCGCGAGGTTGATCGGGGTGTGGAGGGAGAAGAACCGGTCCTCGAACCCGTAGGTGCGCGCGAGGTCGGCGAAGATGCGTTCGCCCTGCTGGCAGGGCTGGCTGGTCGAGACCGCGAAATTCGGCGTCTTCAGCGGGAGTCCCTCGAGCATGCGCAGGAAGGAGCAGGTCTGCTGGTCGAAGCCTTTGCGTGCGGCGGCGTCGAGCGCGGCTTTCACGCGTTTGCTGCTTCGGCCGAAGAGCGCGGCGTAGGTCTCGAGCGTCAGGATGTTCGCCCCGAAGGCGTTCAGGATCTCGGTGGGGAAGAAAAGGTTGCGCCAGACGGTCGGCTTGTCCTTCTGCGTGAACAGGAATCCGCGCTTGTTGCTGGAAACGCGCATGGCGATGGATTTCTGGCGCGTTGGCTCGTACCGGACGGGTTCCGGGTCGAGCTTGCCGCGGAGCTTGCTGTACTGGAGCGCGAGCACGGCTGCCCCGAGCGCGCCCATGACGTTGTGGAACTCGGGGATGATGATCTCGCAGCCGGTGATCTCCTTCATGAAATACGCCACTGCGTGATTGGAGGCCACGCCGCCCTGGAAAAGGATCGGATGCGAGGGATCGTGGTGCATGAGCATCTGGCCGACGCCGTTCAGGATCGTGCGCGCCTGGGCGCGGCAGGCCCCGGCGAGCAGATCGCCCATCGGGATGCGGTTCTTGAACTTGTTGATGGAGGTGGCGGAGAGGACGGCGCAGACGGAGCTGAACTCGGTCTTCGCGTCGTAGTTCACCTTGTCGGCCATTTCCTCGACCGGGATGCCGAGCTTGGCCGCCACACTGTCGAGGTAACTGCCGGTGCCCGCGGCGCACACGCCGGACATCATGGAGACCCACATGCCCATCTTGTGGTTGAAGACCATGCACTTGCTGTCCTGGCCGCCGCAGTCGATGATCGCGTCGACGTTCGGGTAGTAACGCTTCGCCCCGGCGACGTGCGCGGAGACTTCGCTGACCTGGAAATCGTACGGGATGAAGCGTTTCGTATCCTCGACGATCTGGCTGCCGGTGACCACGGTGCAGGCGATGTCGCCGGCGGTAATGCCTGTGTCAAGCGCGGCTTTCGCGGCTTCGGCGGTCGTTTCGCACAGGATGTTTCCGGCGTTCAGACCGGCCTCGGAAAAGAACGTCGCGAGCGTCTTCTTCAGCGCGCCCATGTTGCAGCGGCCGCAGGAGGTGCAGCGGCCGGAGCAGGAGACCATGCCGGAATCCACCGGCTTCGTGCGCTGGTAGGTGGTGTGGACCACACGGCCCTTGTCGGTGATGACGACGGCCTTGAAGGTCGTGGAGCCGATATCGATCCCGAGATAGTATTTCATTGGGGGACACCTGTCTAGTCGTTGTAAGATAAAAATATATCGCTTATAATATATCCTCTCGCGCGCGGATTTTCAATCTATTTCAGGAACAAAAGCGTTTCCCGGCAGATTTTTCCAGTATTTTCCGCGAAAAATAAAAGACAAATCCACCCCGATTCGGGAGCAAAGAGAAGCCCCTGCGCTGTTTCCGGTGCAAGGGCACACGGCAAGTCGTGCCGTGGTAGTGTGCGGCTTGCGGTCGCACACCTTCTGTCTGTTTTTTACGCGATGACGGTCCAGCTCATATCCACGCCGTAACCGAGCACGTTCCACTGCGCGGTGTCGCCGGAGCTGTAGTACCCGAGCATGCCGGTCGAATACTGCCGCACGAGCAGGTCGTCCTTCTGATCTCCATTGTAGTCTCCGCAACCGGCAATGAACCAGTCGGACGCGTCGAGCTGGCCCAGCTGGGCCCATTTGGTCGACTCGCCGTCGCCCCACATGGCGACGAGTCCGGTCTCCTTGTGGAACGCCACGATATCGTCCTTTTCGTCGCCCGCGAAATCGCCGATGGCGCGCACTTCCCAGCCGCTGTCGCTCTTCGTGAGTTCGGACGACGTGCCGTCGATGCCGACTGTATAATACACCTCGCCGCCGTTGAGCGCCATCACGACCTGGGCCTTGCCGTCGCCATTGAAGTCGCCGCAGCCGATGAGCGTCCAGGCATCGCCGCCGAAGTCGTTGCTGAGCGTGATCCAGTTTTCGGTCCCGTCGGTCCAGACGCCGAGCGCGTAGAGCTCGGGCGCGTACCACACGATCGAGTTCACGCCGGAGGCGTTGCCGGTCAAGTTGCCGACCTTGTTCTTCCAGTCGATGTTGTCGACGTTGTTCAGGTAGCCGATGTTGACCCAGGTCGAGCCGTCCGGGTTGTCGATGGCGTCGGCATAATACCCGATATACGCGCCGTGGATTCCGGCCTCGCTCGTGACGTTGCCGAACAGCACGGAATCCGCCTTGCCGTCGCCGGTCATGTCGTAGCAGCCGAGGTTGTCCCATTCGGCCGGATGGTTGCTGTTTGCGGACTGCCATTCGGACGTGCCGTTCATCCAGTAGCCGTGCGCATAGTTGTTGCCCGTCCAGATGAACATCACGTCGGATATGCCGTTTCCGTCGATGTCGCCCTTCGCCATGCCGGTCACGACCGCCGCGCCGACCGTAACGGACAGGGCATCGTTCGTCAGGTTCAGCGTGTAGTCCACGCCGCCGAGCTTCGCCGTCTGCCCGACCTTGAGCGTGCCGAGGCTCGTCCCTTCGGCGTCCTTCACCGTGACCGTCCGGTTGAATCCCGCTGCGTTGTTCGCGAGCTTGTACTCGCCTTCTTCCTGCCCGGCTCCGACCGTGAGCGTGTAGTCCGGCGTGCCCGTGACGAACGACAGGTCGTTGACGCATGCCGTCGTGCCGCCCGGCGAGAAGATCGAGATGTCGAAGTTGAGCATCGAACCGTCGTCGAAGGAGACGACCGAGTCGCCCAGGAAATACATCCGGCCGGTCGCACGTCCACCGGCGCTCACGTACAGGCTGCCGGAATAGGAATCGAGTCCGTTCACGATGCCGCCCCGGTACACCTGCACCGTGCCGCCGGAGCTGACCGAGAGCCCCTCCGCCCGGCCGCCGCTCGACACGTTCACCATGCCCGCCTCGACGATCGCGAATCCCGCCCGGCCGCCGGAGAGTGCCAGCAATCCGCCGGAGAGCGTCGTATTGTCCGCCGTGCCGCCGGACCTGATGCTGAGTGTGCCGCCGGAGCTGACCGCGATGCCGTCCGCGCTGCCGCCGGCGGAGACGTAGAACAGCCCGCGGCTCGCGACGGACATGTTCGAGGCCACGCCGCCCCCGTAAACGTGCATCCCGCCGTTCGATCCGACAATGCCGCCGACGGCGCTCCCGCCCGCGTACACCTCCAGCTTGCCGCCGCTCAGGATGGTCCGGCTTGCCACGCCGCCGCTGGAGACCGCCATGCTGCCCATGGAGTTGACCGTGGTGCTGTCCATGACGATTCCTTCGTCTATTTCGACCGACGCGCCCGAATTGATCGTGGTGCGGATAAGCTGTCCGTAATAAATCTTAACTACCGCGCCCTTGCTCAGTACCGTGTCGTAGGCACGCCCGTCTATGAAGTAAAGTCTGCCGCCGGAACTGATAACGGTATTGTTCAAAGTGCCGGAGTAAACCTCCATTTGGCCGCCGTTGCTGATGACGGTCCCGTTCGCGGTCGTGGCGGAGTGAACCGTGGCGGATTTGCCGCTCCCCAGCTTGACCCCGGAAAAAGTATTGGAAACAAACGTCGCCCACACGTCATACAAATACACGTGTCCGCCGTTTTCCACGATTCGCGTCACCGTGCCTCCGGAGATGATGGACAGGGAGCCGCCGCTGTTGACGGTCACGCCGTCGAATTGAACCTGAGAATCGATTACCGCAAGGCTGACTCCGGAATGAATCGTGGTATTGCTCATGACGGCGGGTCTGTAAAGCATGTGAAGGTCAAACAAAGCGCCCGCGTTCAGCACCGTTCCGTCTGCCACCCCGCCCATAAAGACGACGCTGCCGCCGGAACTGACCGTGGTATTGTTCAACCGGCCGCCATCGACTTCGAGAAGTCCGCCCGAACCGACCGTGGTGCCGTTCGCCGTTGTTACGGAGTGGACCGTGGCGGATTGGGCGTTTCCCAGCTTGACTCCGGAAAAGGTGTTGGATGCGTATGTCATGTAAACACCGGAGCTGAACTTGACATATCCGCCGTCTTCGATAATGTCCGTGGCCGAACCGCCCCAGAGATCCAGCACGCCGCCCGCTTTGACCGTTGTGCTGTTCATGGTCCCGAATCTGTTTACAGCGGAACCGCCTGATTTGATGATGTTCACGTTCGCCGAACCGGAATAAATGTGCAGAAGGGCGCCGGATTCAACCGTCGTGCTTGTCGCAGAGCACTCGCTGCCGATGGAAAAACTTCCCCCGCTGACCGTAGTGTTGAGCACAACCGCTCCGGACAGCGGATCGAAAACACCTTCCCCGTAAGTAGTCGTGTAAACCGCCGTGCCGCCGGAAGATACCTTGAAGCGTGCGCCGACGTGAACGGTTGTATTGTATGCCGTGCCGCCGGAAGAGAGATGCAGGTAACCGCCGGAGGAGAGCGTGGTGCTGTTTAAGAAGCAGAAGCCCCAGGAGGTTTTGATTACTGCGGATCCGAGGGCAACGGTATTGCTGGCCTTGCCGCCGTATAGAAGATTTAAGGAACAGCCGGAAATGACCGTGGTGCTGTTTACGAGAGCCCCGGAATGAATATGAATGAAACCGCCTGAGGAGAGCGTAGT
>JAFYBD010000029.1 GCA_017540385.1 Lentisphaeria bacterium | reverse complement strand
GGCGGGAGCTCGCGGAAGAGCTCGAAGACGCGGGTTTCGAGGACGGCATCGTCGTTGAGCTTCGCGTAGGCCGCCAGGACCGGCAGGATCACGTCGGCCAGGAACGATTCCACGCGGGACCGCCCGAAGAGCGCGGCGCGGTGTTTGAGCTCGGCGGAACGGAAGGATGTATGCGCGCTCCAGAACGCCTCGGCGTCGGCAAGTCGGGCCCCGAGCGTCTCCACAATCAGCTCCGCGCCGCCGCACTTCAGAATGCCCGCGATCTGGCCGCAGGGATCGGGCAGGAACGTCCGGCCGACCGCACCCAGCATGGCGAGACGGCGTTCCGGGCTGTTCAGCGGGCGGCAGGTGCGATTGAATACGAGCCCGGCTCCGCCGTTCTTCCGCAACGGCCACCATTCGTCCCACAGCGCGGAGACCAGCGCGCGTCCGTCGCCGGTCAGGCGTTTGTCGGCCGCAGGGTCGGGCAGCAGGCCGGATTCGCCCCACGCAAGCGCTTCGAAATGCGCCGTGAGCTCGTCCTCCTCGTATTCGCGGAGCCCGGCAGCGAGCGCGCCGAATGCCTCGCGGTTGTCCGGCACCCCGAACTGTTCGGCCGCGGCGGTCAGAAACGCCTTCGTGCTCCCGCATGAGATCATGAGGCGGAGGCGTTCCTCGGCGCGGTTCCGCAGGCGGTCCGCCCCGGCGTCGCTCAGGAATTTCTCGAGTTCGGCCGCGTTCATCCGGGCGAAATACGCCGCGCAGCCTGCCCGGGGTTTCGCGGGGGAGTCGGATTCATTCGGTTCCGGCAGGACCAGCACGGCCGCCGACGGCAGAAACGCCACGTTCCCGGGCGAAACGTCGTTCACGCGCACCACGTGCAGGATCACGTCGGCGTACATCGGGTCGTCGCCGTGACCGTGGGCGATCCAGTCGCCCGCCTTCACGTGGACCTCGACGTCGCCCCGGACGGACACGCCGTTCAGCTCCAGCTTGGCATTGCGGAAATCCGGCCCCGGCATCCGGTTCCACACCCCCGGCGAGATCACCCGCAGCGTACCGCCGTCCGCAAGCGCAAACGTCGTCCCGCGCGCGACCGCCGACCATTGCTTCTGAATGGCCAGTTCGCGTTCGCGGGGCCGTCCCGCCGACGCCCGGGGCGTTTCCGCTCCGGGCCGGGTCTGCGTGTTCCGGGGTTTCATGGGGTGGATGTCGAGGGGTTCCGGTTGAAAGATGCGTATATTTGTCCGCTTAATGTACACGCGCAAGCCCCCATTTGCAAGGGGGCGCGCGCCATTTTTCGCCGACGGAACGGAAAAAACGGCCGATATTTCGTTTTCCGGGCTTGCTTTTCCCGCCAGGCGGGTTATATTAGACAAATATTTGTATGCGTTTCAGCACTAAAACACCAACCCCAAATCCGGAAAGGTTCTGCAAAATGAAAAAACTTCTGATGTCCCTGATGTGCCTCGCACTCGGCGCCTCCGTCTTCGGAGCGGACCTCTACGTCTCCCAGGCAAACGGCAAGAAGAAAGGCCCCGGCACGAAGGAAGAGCCCTTCAAGGCCATTTCCGACGCCATCAAGGCCGCCAACCCCGGCGACACCATCTACATGGCCGCCGGCAACTACTCCGGCCTGCTCGGCGCCAGCGAGATCATCATCGACAAGCCCGTCACCATCAAGGGCGGCTACTCCGACGACTTCGCCACCCGCGACCTCGCCAAGTTCACCACCAAAATCCAGCCCGCGAACGACAAGAACGACTCCAAGGGCATCGGCGTCCTCACGCTGAAGCTCCCGAACGGCGCGGGCCCCGACATGGTCATCGACGGCATCGTGATCGACCAGTCCTTCATGAACAGCTATCACGACACCAAGGGCAAACCCGAAGGCGTCGAGACCGGCATGTGGCTCGAACCCCCGGCCAAGGGCTCCAAGGACAAATTCGCCTCCGCCAAGTCCTACTCCATCTACAGCGAGACCGCCGGACGCTTCGAAGGCAACGTCATCATTAAGAACTGCGTCTTCTCCAACAGCGGCAACTACGGCATCAACCTGAACCTCTACAAGGGCAAAGCCACGATCGAGAACAACCTCTTCGTCGCCTGCCGCATGATCTCCTGCAACGTCCTCTGCTCCAGTGCCAAGAACGGCGACGTCACCTGCGACTTCGCGAACAACACCGTCCTCTTCTCCTGGAGCCGCACCGACGACTTCGGCGACATGGGCTACGGCTACCGCTGCAACGCCAAGGTCGTCTCCAACGTCCACCACAACATCTTCGGTCTCAGCGTCTTCGCCGGCGTCGACAACGCCTTCGGCGATCCGAAGACCAAGAACGTCACCATCGACAACAACGTCTTCTTCCTCAACAAGCAGGCCGACGTCACCGTCGTGAAGAGCCCCAGCATCCTGAAGCTCCGCGTCGATGAAGAAGCCTTCGAAGACATGATCGACTTCCCCGGCATGGAAGACGTCGACGGCAACGTCTCCCTGAAGGATCCCGCCGCGTTCAAGGGCGCCATCAACCAGGCCTACCTCACCGCCTTCCTCAACGCCTCCTACTCCGAGACCACCGATTTCGACGAAAACTCCCCCGCCAACCTCTTCCGTGCCGCCATGGGCATGAACAAGGTCGGCAAGATCGAGACCAAGGTCTCCATGTACGGCAACCGTTATCCGCTCGACGAGACCTTCAAGCTCTTCGGCGCTTACAAGGAATACGGCGCGCAGGCCGTCAAGTGATGAACTGACGCCTCACACCAAATTCGATTTGTTTCGATTGCGGGTCCGGGCTCATCCCCGGGCCCGCTTTTTTGTCGCTCATCTTTCCGGTCGTTTCACTCTTCACAAGTTTACAGTTCTTTTTCAGAACCCCTTGATATTTTCCTGTTTTGCAGTATAGTAACCTATGCAATTGTATTCTATACTGTTTGATTTGAGGTAAATCCCGTCATGGACGACATCAATCTCGCGATCTGGACGAGCTACGAAAAGATCAGGATTTTCTACGAAAAGCATCCCGGTCTTTACAAGCTCAGAATCGCCCTGCTCCTCCTGTTCACCGTCCTGTTCCTCCTCATCCTCACCGGCGTTTTCATCCTGCTCCTGTTCGTTCCCGCCGGGCTGAAAAAATGGGTCTTTTTCATCATCATGATCGGCGGCGCCCTCGGCATGCTGCATGACATGGTCAGCAACAAACCGTGGAAGGACCTCTTTTACCTGGAGCCGGGAAAATACCGCGCGCTGTACGATGACGTCGGGGAAATATGCCGCGAACTGCGCACCCGGCGCATCGACGGGATTTATCTCAGCACGACGGAGCCGCTGGCGCTCGTTTCCCATGTGCCGTTTCTGCCGTTTCTGAGGCGGGATATCCTGCTCGTCGGATACCAGGCGGCCTGCTCCATGGACGCGAAGGCGCTGCGCGTGGCGATCACGCACGAGCTCGGCCACCTCGCCGCCGCCCATCCCGAGGGCGACATGGCGCGGAATTTCATCGAGTGGATCTGGTCGATCTACGTCTTTTCTCCCTTGTACAAACTCCTCGTTTTCCTGAAGGTCATGCCGCCTCTGCCGGTCCTCTTCTTCCCGATGGAGATCGAGCAGGAAAAGGCCGCCGATGAATACTGCCGCAGGACGTTTGCCTACCGGGATTTTACGGAGGCTTTCACGCAGATGGCCGTCGGGGATCAGCTGGAAGATGCGGAGGTCCTGTTCCGGAAACTCTCCGGGACCGAGCCGGGCGACGATCTCGCCGCGATCATCCGCGCGTCCCGGCGCGAACTGCCGGACGACGACAGGATCCGGCGCGAGCTCGGGCATCTGCTCAAATCGGCGAATCCGGTCAACATTCCGCATCCGCCCTTCCGCGAACGCGTCGGCACGGCCGACATCGAAGCGCTTCTTCCCTGCCTGAAACGC
>JAFYBD010000028.1 GCA_017540385.1 Lentisphaeria bacterium | reverse complement strand
TCATCTCCATCTACGCCCGCTGGGTCCCCCGCGAGAAGATCATCACGACCTCGCTGTGGTCCAGCGAACTCTCCAAGCTCGTCGCGAACGCCTTCCTCGCCCAGCGCATCTCTTCCATCAACAGCGTCTCCGCCCTCTGCGAACGCACCGGCGCGAACGTCGACGAGGTCGCCTACGCGGTCGGACGCGACTCCCGCATCGGCGCGAAGTTTCTGAAGGCCGGCGTCGGATTCGGCGGCTCGTGCTTCAAGAAGGACATCCTGAACCTCGTCTACCTCTGCGACTACTACGGCATCCCGGAGGTGGCGCGTTACTGGGAACAGGTCGTCGCGATCAACGATTTCCAGGCCGTGCGGTTCGTCCGCACCATGCTCGGAGCGATGTTCAATACGGTCGCCGACAAGAAGATCGCGGTCTTCGGGTTCGCGTTCAAATCCGACACCAGCGACACCCGCGAATCGCCAGCCATCGCCGTCTGCACGAAGCTCCTGAACGAACAGGCCAGGATCGCCATTCACGACCCGAAGGCGCTCGCCAACGCCCGGATCGACCTGAAGGACGCCCCCGCAGACCGGATCGAATTCTGCCCCGATCCCTACGAGGCGGCCTACGGTGCGCACGCGCTCGTCTTCCTGACCGACTGGAAATGCTTCCGCGAGCTCGATTTCAAGCGGATGTACCGGTCCATGCGGCATCCGGCGTTCCTCTTCGACGGACGGAATTTCCTCGACCACAAGGCGCTGTTCGACCTCGGCTACCACGTCTACCCGATCGGGCGTCCGCCCATGAGCCACTTCGAACAGAAACAGCCCTGAGGTCAAAAACAGCGCGGCGCGACCGCTCCGGAAAAAACTTACAGAAAAAGACCGTTTCCACGTTTTTCCTCCTTGTTTTTTACCGGAGATATGTTATATTATTCCAAAGACCCGAATCAACCTACCACATAAACCCTCAACATAAGGTACCAAAATTATGGCACAGAACCTTGACTTCAATGCGATCGTTGAACACTTCAAGAAGGTCGTCACCACCCAGTATTTCTGCTTCGACGGCAGAATGAGCAAGACCGATTACTGGATGTATTTCATCCCGGCATTCGTCCTCGGCCTCATCCCGTTCGTCGGCCAGCTCATCGCTCTCGCCCTCCTGCTCCCGACCCTCGGCGCTACTGCCCGTCGTCTCCACGACATCGGCAAGACCGGCTGGCTGAACATCCTTTGGATCATCTGCCCCCCGATCGGACCGATCGTGCTGATCGTCCTCTGCATCAAGGACGGCGATGCCGGATCCAACGCCTACGGCGATGCCCCGGCCGCTCCCGCTGCCGAGTAAGCTCGCTCGCCTGATTCTTCAAGGATCATCCCGGGCCGTTTGCGGTATCCTCCGCGGACGGCCCTTTCTTTTTCCCGAAGCAGTTTTTTCCGCCCCCGTTCCGTTTCGCGCTTGTCATTTTCCGTTCCGGTGGTATATTATCGGAGAAGACGTTCCCGGACCACCAATCAACCAAGGAGAGCAGCATGAACGACAAACGCATTTCCCTGCTCGGCGTCATCGTCGAGGACAATTCCGCATCCGACCGGATCAACAAGGTCCTGCACGCCTACAGCGACGTCATCGTCGGCCGTATGGGCATCCCGTACCATTCCCGGGGCGTGAGCATCATCAGCATCGTGCTGGACGCCGCGCCGGAGACGGCGGACAAGCTCGCGGCCGAACTCGGCGCGATCGGCGGCGTCACCTGCAACGTCGTTTCCTCGAAGAACTGACCGTCTTCCTCGCCTCTTCCGCCCCCGCACCGAACCGTCGTTTCAACGGCCGGACGGGGGCGCGGCGTCTCCTCGCAATTCACCCCTCCCCGACCTCGCGCAAACCATGTACGGCCTCATCGACGGCAACAACTTCTTCGTCTCCTGCGAACGCGTCTTCGACCCGAAGCTGGAGGGGAAGCCCGTGGCCGTGCTCAGCAACAACGACGGCTGCTGCGTGAGCCGTTCGAACGAATTCAAGGCGCTGAAGATCCCGATGGGCACGCCGTATTTCCAGCTGAAGCCCATGATCGCGGAGTACGGCCTGATCCTGAAATCCAGCAACTACGAGCTCTACGGCGACCTCTCGCGCCGCGTGATCGCCGTACTCGGGACGTTCTCGCCGGACGTCGAGCAGTACTCCATCGACGAGGCGTTCATCGGCGTCACCATGACCGATCCGGACGAGCTGTTCGAGTTCGGCCGGAAGGTCCGCGCGACCATCCTGAAATGGGTCGGCATCCCGTGCGGCGTCGGAGTCGCCCCCAGCAAGACGCTCGCGAAGAGCGCGAACCACATCGGCAAGAAGGAGCCGTCGGGCGTCTTCGTGATGCCGTCCGATCCCTCGCCCATCCTTGATTCGCTCCCGGTCTCCGAGGTCTGGGGCGTGGGGCGCAAACTCGCCCCGAAACTAGAGCGGATCGGCATCCGCACCGCCGGTCAGCTCGCCCGGACCGACGAAAAATTCCTGCTCGAGAGGTTCTCCGTTACGCTCGGACGCACGGCGCGCGAACTCCGCGGCGAATCCGTGATCGGCCCGGAGGACCCGGAGAAACTCTCCGGTTCCATCACCTGTTCGCGGTCGTTCGGCCGTCCCGTGGTGGATTTCGAGGAGCTCACGCAATCGGTCAGCACGTACACGGCGAAGGCGGCCGAGAAACTCCGCCGCGAGGATCAGACGGCGTCCGGCGTGAACGTCTATTTTATCTACTACCCGGAGTACGCCCCGGATCCCCTGCCCGGCGGCTGGAGCTCCACCACGATCATGTTCGAGTCGCCCTCGGCGTCCACCGGCGCGATGATTTCGCAAATCCTCCCGCGCCTCAAAAAGATCTTCATCCCGGGCAGACGCTACAAGAAATCCGGCGTGATGTTCTTCGGCCTCGAACCCGCGTCCAATCTCCAGCCGGACCTCTTCGCCGACCCAGCGAAACTCGAGAAGGAACGCCGTCTCTCCGCCGCCCTCGACAACATCAACCGCCGGTTCGGACGCGGCACGGTGTTCCACCTGGCCGAGGGGCTGAAGAAACCCTGGGCGATGCGGCGCGAACTCCTCACGCCGTGCTGCACCACGCGCTGGGACGAGCTGCCGCTCGTGAAGTGACCCGCGC
>JAFYBD010000285.1 GCA_017540385.1 Lentisphaeria bacterium | reverse complement strand
GAGACTCCCGCCGCCGCGATCAACAACATGATGGCGATGTTTTTCATAAGTTCATTCCTCCGTGGTTTCGGTTGTCATTCAAGGTTTTCGTCTTCGTAAACATGGTGGACGACGAGGCCGTGTTTGCGCAGCACCGCCCCGAATCCGCATCCGTACCGGTACGCGCGGTCGCCGTCCCACGGTCCCTCATAAACCGGGTGGAAAACCGTGTATTGCGGCATGTACTCCAGCCGGACGCCGCGTTCGATCAGGGTCAGACAGAAATCCGTCTCCTCGCCGGACCCGAAGACGGTGCCGCTGCCGGCCCCGAGGCGTTCGTCGAACGTCGCATCCGCGAGCGATTCCCGCCGGAAGAAAAGCGAGGGCGAGACGGCCGTGCGCCAGATATTGCCGGGGGTCATGCGGCAGGGAGCCGACGCCATGTAGCCGCCGGCAGAGAAACGTCCGGCGCGGTCGGTCACGAGCGTGGAAACGCCGCCGATGGAGGGTTCGCGGAGGAATTCGGCGCGGATGGAACCGAGCAGGCCGGGCGGGTATTCGCAGTCGTCGTCGGGAAACGCCGCGAAGCGCCCGACCGCGTGTTTCAGGCCAAAATTCCGGCACGCCGAGAGCCCCGGGGGACGGCGGAACACGCGGACCGGAAACCCGAAACCGTCCGTGAAACCGTCCGGCAGGCCGTGTTCGGACTGGTCGATCAGGATCACTTCGAACGCGCAGCCGGGCTGTTCGCGCAGGGACGCCAGAAACAGGCGCAGGGGCTCCGTGCGGCCGAGCGTGCCGACGATCAGCGAGAAATCAATCGTGTCGGATTCAAAGCTCATGCGCGGGTCCTCATCGCAGGTCCACCTGCCTGTCCAGCAGCGGGTTGTAGAATACGACCCGGCGGAAGAACACGGGGACCTGTTTCTGCGAGCGGAAGCCGTCGCCGACGATGATCTCGGTGCGGGGATGGGTCCAGGCGTAAAGCATCAGCCAGAGCCCGCGCGGGATGCGCAGGGGCCACCGGTGCCCGAGGTACAGGAACCGTGTATCGTCGGCCCCGAACCTGCGGCGGAACCGCGCGAGATCGGATTTCACCGCCGAGGCGAAGATGCGTTTTTTCCGCCACGGACCCGGCGCGACGTAGTCCTCGAAATCGAGTTCGCCGCGCAGGAGACGTTTCTCGCCCCGGAGACCGTCGCGGATGCCCAGCGTGTACAGATTCGCGGTCCGCTTGAGGCCGTGCAGGCGGAAATACAGCCCCTTCAGGCGTTGAAGGCGGACGGCCGCGCGCGTGAGTTCCGGGCGGTACAGGCGGACGATCCAGATGAAATTCGCGGCGTCGTAATAGCGCACCCAGGTGGCCGGTTTGGAACGGTTCGTGGGGTGGTGGATCGTCGATTTCGGAGCGCAGGCGATGCGGTAGCCGGCCTTCGTCATGCGGAAACACCACTCGACGTCGTCGAAATGCAGGAAGACGTCGGCGAAGAGGCCGACTTTCCGCAGGATCTCCACGCGGGTCAGCAGCGAAGCCGCCGCGCAGTAACGGCACGGGATCAGGTCGCCGGGGACGCTGCGGACGTCGTCGCCGCGATGGTACGCGAGGAATTCGCCCTTCCTCCAGTCGAGGTCGGCGCCGGTCTCCACGATCTGATGGCGGAACTCCGCGCTCACGATCATCGAGCCGACCGCGCCCCATTTTTCCCCGCGCGACTCCATGAGCCGTGCGCCGGCGACGAGCTCGGGGAGCGTGCCGGAGTCGATCTCGGCGTCGTCGTCCAGCAGCCACACGAACTGCGAATCCGGCGCGCCCGTGTCGAGGACGTACTGCATCCCGGCGCGGAATCCGCCGGAGCCGCCACGGTTCTCGGGCAGCACCACGCAGGCACCCTCCCCCTCGCCGATCAGACGGCGGAAGACCTCGACGCGGTCGGGAGCGCAGCCGTTCAGGACCAGGACCGGGAACGCGCCGGGGTTGCGGCGAACGGCGCGAATCTGCCGTTCGCAGGCTTCGTCCCCCATGGTCACGATGACCACGAACACGCGGTCGGGGGGAATCTGCCCGGGATCACTCATGATAGCGGACCTCTTTCCAGAGTTTGACGGGGCCGTAGGGGAGCATGAACTTCACGGCGCGGCGGATGCGTTTGCCGGTGTTCGGATAGGCCATCAGCGGCACGTCCTCCATCATGTCGTAGCGTTTGCGGAGCCACACGCACATCAGGCCGTAGGGGACGAAGAACTTGAACGGCGCGAGCAGGATGGACCGCAGCGTGCGGGGTTCCTTCTTCGGGGCGGCAGGCTCGGGGCGTCTCGGGTGCGCCATGCGGTAGAGGATGAGCTCGTAGAAGGGCGAGCGGCGCGCATTGGCCCAAAATTCCTGCGCGAAATCGACCGCAGGATCGTCCCACGGCTTCCGGTAGCCCGCGAAATGGATGATGCCGGGGTCCTTGCGCGAAGCCATGTAGGCGTCGTAAATGCGCTGCGGAGCGTTCGCGACGAGCTCCTTCACGCGGAAATGGTCGCAGTCGTACAGCACGTTCCAGCGCAGATCGAGGTACTTCATCCGCCCGGCGAAAAGGATGTTCAGCACGTCCTGGTCGAGGTAGTCCCATTTGCGCTTGAACGCGAGCTTCAGCATGTCGTCCACGCTGAACCCGGCGCGGAGGACGGGGATGTTGAAGAGCATCACGCCCGCCTGAAAATAATCGTAGGGGTTCGCGAGCTTCAGCACCTCGTCGGTGTAGATGCGCATCTCGCGGAAATTGGTGGCGTAGGCCCCGGCGTGGTCGACGTCCACGACCGCGCAGGCGGGACAGTCGCCGGGATCGACGGCGTAGAGTTTCGCGAGGTCGTCCATCACGGTCACGTCGGCGTCCAGGTAGAGCGCCTTGGCGTAGCCCGGCATGATCTCCGGTATGAAGAACCGGTAGTAGGTCTCGACCGAGAAATAGTCCGTGAGCGGGAAATCGCCCGCGCCGCGCACGTAGCCGGTGACGTCGAAGAAGCGGATGGAGATGTTCGGCGCGTCGGCGAACTCGCGGACCAGCAGCGCACGGTTCCCGGCGCTGATGGAACGGCTCAGGACGATGCAGTCGTAATTCTTCGCGGGGTCCGCGTGGGCCCGGACGGATTCGAGGAGCACGGAAACGTACGGGATGTAGGCGTCGTTCGAGCTCAGCACCAGCGCGCAGTCGGTGCGGTCGAAATACGGCTCGATCCGGGTCGCGCAGACGTCCGTGTCGGCGATGAACGTCCGCGGCAGCTCCAGGATGCGGAGACCGGGCTCCGTACGGCGCAGATGGGTCAGGAAGATGCCGAAGAGCCATTCGGAAACGTACCCGAAGACGCGCCGTTCCTGCACGCTGTAATCGGTCAGGTCGAGGCGTTTTTCGAGCTCGGAGAGGATGCCGAAGAGATACTCCATGTAGCGGGCGAATATGTCGCGCCGCATCACGAAGATGTTCGTGTAGTAGCCGGTCTTCGCGGCGTTGTACGCGTCGGCGTCCGGCGCGTAGTCCGGGAAACGTTCCTTCAGGATCGCCAGCGCGCGGTCGTAGTCCGCGATATGCAGTTTCGGGTCGCTGTGGGCGTAGTGGTCGTAATTGCTCGCGGAACCCTTGAACACCACGTTCCAGGGTTTCACGGTCACGACGTCCGCCCCGGCCACTGCGCGCCGGATCGCGTCGTCGTTCAGTCCGCAGGCTTCGACCGTCTCGGGTCCGAGCGTTTTGAAATTCTGATTGCCCCACTCGTCGAGGGGCTTCGATGCACCCGCCGGATTGAAATTGAGCTGGCGCCGGTAGTGCAGGAACCCGATATAATCGGCGTCCATGCGGTTCTTCCACACCCAATACTGGAGCGTGAGCTCGCAGAAGAGCGGGTTCTTCGCGGAGATGTTGTCGCCCGTGTCGTCCCCGGGCATATCGGCCATCAGCGCGCGTGTCGATTCGTCGGCCAGGGCGCGCCCGACGTGGACGGGCCGCAGCACGCCGGAAGCCAGCCGCTGCGAATTCTTATGGTAGGCCAGGTAAATGGCGACGTCCGGTGCATGGTCGGCGCGGTTCATGGCGGGTCCTTTCGCGTTGGTGTTGTCGGCGCGGTTCATGACGGTTTCCCTCCTCCGGCGAAGAGATCGCGAAGCGTCCGCAGCGGCCAGGTCAGGACACGGCCCAGGCGGAAACTCACGGACGACTCCACGCTCTTCAGTTCGTGGTCGCGGAGCCGGATCAGATCGTCGCGCCGGGCGAGTTCGTCCCTTCCGGCGGCGAGTTCGACAGTCCGGGCCGCGAGCTCGTCGTTGAGGCGGCGGAGCGCGTCGTCGCGCTCGGAAATCAGCCTCCGAAGCACCGACGGCACGTGGAGATTGTCGGCATACTGCTGATGCCAGGACTGCTCCATCCGCTCGAGATGCGGGAAATACACCTCGGCGAAGACGTCGCCGGGGAACGCAGGCCAGTCGTTCAGGGCGGCTTCCGGCGCACGGTCCGGGAGCGTCTTCATCCAGTCCAGCATCCCGGGCAGGAACTCCTCGAGACGCTGCTCCGGGATCGCGTAATGCGTGAGGGTCCACGCGAAGAAAGCGTCGCGGTCCTTCGGGGGGCGTTCGAGCATGGCGGCGAAACCGTTCAGGTCGGTGCAGTCGGCGATCCCGGTGAAATACGTCCCGACCGACACGAAGTATTTGCGGTGGAACGCCGCCTGGAGCCCCACGGTCGACATCTGCGCGATCACGCCGTCGGCGAACGCCAGCGAGCACTGCGAGGGATTCGTCATATTGAAAAAGAAATCGTCCGCGACGAGGTTCGGATAGACGTCTTTGAGGTCGTTCAGACAGCGTTCCGGCAGCGGCGTCGTGGCGGGTTCCGGGTGCTGGGTCACGATCACGGCGGTGTCGGGCGGGACGCTCGCCATCACGTGCTCGAGGAACTCGAACTGCGTTTCGTACGGCGAGAACGCCTCCACGCCGAAATAATGGTCCAGATTGCAGGCGAAGAGGAAGATGTGCCGGAAGCGTTTTCTGAGCTCGGCGAAATACTCCTTCACCCGGGTCTCGCGTTCGAAGAGCGCGGCCGTCCTCGCGCGGTACTCGGCCACGGCCCGGAGCGACTCCGGCGGCGCGGCCAGCGCATTGATCTGCGCGGCATAGCGGCTCAGGAACGCGTTCTGCATGGTCCCGAGCGCGTCGAAATAGTACGTCCAGGGGTACGGTTCCCGCGAGAACACGGAGGATTCGAGGTAAACGATCTGCGCCTCCGGCCAGACGTCGCGCAGGTACGGGGCTGGCAGGAATGAGAAGACGAGGTCCGGGGTCCAGGAGCCGAATTTCTCCAGCATCTTTGCCCCGAGGTACCTCCCGTGGTCGTTGTTCGTGCCGGTCCGGTGCCAGTGGTCCAGCGACTCCAGGGCGCGGTATTTGAAACGGTCGAGCGTCTCGGACTGGTCGAGCGTGAAGGCGCGCCAGTCGCGTTCGAACGTGTACCCGCGTTTTCCGAGCACGGTCATCGTTTCCGTATTGCAGCACACCGCGAACTCGCTCCCGGGGTAGAGGCGTTCCATCATCGGCTGGAATCTGCTCCGCCACTGGGGATCGCAAATCCACCACAGGTGGAACGTCAGGATCTTCTGCGAGGCGAAGGGGGAGATGTGGAAGAGAATCCTGCGGGGGATGTTCGCGGGCATGGGTCAGGCCTCCTCCGTTTCGAGCGTTTTCACGTGCATTTTCAGGTCGGCGCAGCCGCCGAAGAAATAGGTGTCCAGGTGCGCCTGAACGTGGAAAAACGCCGCTTCGTCGATCCAGTGCAGCGTGGTCTCCTGCGTGAAGTCCATCCGGTCCTCCTGCAGGATCGACGCCTGGATCTCGTAGAAATTGCTCCCGAGGTTGCACTCGAGCTCGAACGTCACGGAGAACTTCGTCCCGGCCGCAAACACGCGGTCGCGGAAGAGGCCGCCTTCGCCCCGGGCGCGCTTCGCGATGTCATCGTTCAGGGTCCCCGCCGAATACAGCTTCAGCCCCTCCTTGTTGCGGATGCGGATGTTCACGTTCAGGTGCTCCATCGTCTCGTGCACTGCGACGTTCACGCGGATGCGGATGCGGTCGCCGGGCGCGAAATAGGCGCAGGGCTCCCCGGAAGCGTTCATCACCTCGGCACCGAGCACTTCAGCCTTCATGTTGCCGAATCCCTTGTCGAGCTTGTTCGTGAGCGCCTGATTCGAAGCCGCGCCGGGCTTCAGGTTCCGCCGCGCCATGGCCTCCTCCTCCTGCTGGATGAGCGTGCGGTACTCGAGCAGGATCTCGTTCGACGGCCCGGTCCGGTACTGCTCGCCGTTCTTCAGCAGGATGGCGCGCCGCGTGAGCGTCCGCATGATCTCCATGTCGTGCGTCACGAAAAGCAGCGTCGTGCCGTTCGAAATGAGGTCGTTGATGCGGTTGAAACAGCGTTTCTGGAAGAGCGCGTCGCCGACCGCCAGCGCCTCGTCCACGATCAGGATGTCCGGGTCCACGAAGGCGTTCACGGCGAACGCCAGGCGGACCATCATGCCGGAGGAATACGTCTTCACCGGCTGGTCGATGAACTCGCCGATGTCCGCGAACGCCACGATGTCGTCGTACTTCGCGTCGGTCTCGGCCTTCGTGAGCCCGAGGATCGCGGCGTTCATGTACACGTTCTCCCGGCCCGTGAACTCCGGATTGAATCCGCTGCCGAGTTCCAGCAGGGCGGCGATCCGGCCGTGCGTCTCCACGCTCCCCTCTGTCGGCTGGAGCGTGCCGGTCACGATCTGCAGCAGGGTCGATTTTCCGGCGCCGTTGCGCCCGATGATCCCCACGCACTCGCCTTTCCGCACCTCGAAATCGATGTCGCGCAGAGCCCAGAATTCCCGGTAGTACGTCCGCCACCGGCCGAACATCATCTGCTGCAGGCGGTGACGCGGCTTGTCGTAGATTTCAAAGCGCTTCGATACGTGCCGCACGCGCAGGACCACTTCGTCAGAGGACATCGGCGAACCCTTTCTTCGTCTTGTGGAACCACAGGAACCCCAGATGGAGCGTCAGGAGCGATACGGCGAACGCCGCGGCCAGGAACCGCCAGTCGGGCAGCTCCCCGAACAGAAAGACTTTCCGCGCCTCCTCGATCATGATCGTCAGCGGATTCGCCTGGATCGGCCACCGGTAACGCTCCGGGATTGCCGCGACCGGGTAGAAAATCGGGGTCATGAAGAAGAGAATCTGCAGCACCACGCCCACGATGTACCCGGTGTCGCGGACATACACGCCCAGCGACGCCGTGAAATACGACACGCCGAGCGTGAAGAGAAACAGCGGGATCAGGATCAGCGGCAGCAGGAGCATCGTGAAGCTGATCGTGCCGAAAATGAACACGGTCCCGAGGAACAGCAGCAGGAACCACACCATGCCCACCGCAAACGTCGCCATGGTCTGCGAGAGCGGCAGGATTTCGAGCGGGAAGATCACTTTCTTCACGAGGTTCTGATTCGCCACCACGATGGAGCAGTTCAGGTTCACGGCCTCGGAGAAGATGTTGAACACCGCCATGCCGCAGAACATGATGATCGCGAAGGAGCCGCGCCCGCCGCCGTCGACGTCCGCACCCCAGCGCGAACGGAACACCACGCTGAAGACGAACGTATATACGCACAGCATCATCATCGGCTGCACGAAGCTCCAGAAGAGCCCCAACATCGAGCCGCGGTAACGCGAAGCCACGCTGCGCTTCACGAACTGCCACAGCAGCGACCGGTTCGCGGTCACGATCGCGGGCAGCCGGCGGAAATCCAGCATGTATCGGAGGGCTTTCAGCATCGTTTCTCCATTGGGGTCCATCCGGGGGGATCCGGGCAAAACACGGGGCGGGTGAGCGCGTCTTTAATTATCAAAGCGCGCACCTAATAATCTACCACCTCTTCAGGAGATTTTCAAGGCTGTTCCCGGCTTTTTTCCGCTTCGGCGCGCGGGAGCGGCGGAAACGCCGGCGCGCGGTATGTTTCGCGGGGGAAGACGCCCCCGGTTTTCGTCCGCACGTCCCCGACTGCCTGATAGATGTCGCTGCACTCCTGGAACACCCTCAGATCGAACACCGGCAGGATCGCCAGCAGATGATCGAAGATGTCCGACTGGATCTTCTCGTATTCGCCCCAGTCCGTCGTGCTCGTGAAACAGTACACCTCGATCGGCAGGCCCGTGCTGCCAGGAGGCAGCTGGCGCACCAGCAAGGTCATCTGCTGGTTGACGGTCTTCAGCGACCGCAGGTATTTCTCCACGTAGATACGGAACGTTCCGATGTTGGTGATCCGGCGTCCGTTGACCGGTTTCGCGCCTTTCGCTTCCAGATTCCGGTTCCACGACTCGATCTCCTGCTGTTTCTCCTCCAGATAGTCGTCCAGCAGCACGAAATCCTCCAGACGCGCGATTTCGTCGTCGTCCAGGAATCTCACGCTCCGCATGTCGATGTTCAGCGCGCGTTTGATGCGCCGTCCGCCGGCCTCGTACACGCCGCGCCAGTTGATGAACGTCTCCACGGTCAGTTTCCGCGTCGGCACGGTCACGATGGTCATGTCCCAGTTCTGCACCTTCACCGTGTGGAGTGCGACGTCGACGATTACGCCGTCCACGTTCTCCGAGGGCAGCACGATCCAGTCCCCGATCTGGATCATGTGGTTCGAGCTCAGCTGAATCCCGGATACCAGCGCCAGGATCGTGTCCTGAAACACCAGGATCAGCACGGCCGCCACGGCCCCCAGGCCGGACAGCAGCATCACCGGACTCTTGTTCATCAGCATCGACAGGATCAGGATCAGCGCCCCGATCACGACGAATATCTGCACCAGCTGCACGCCGCTCTTGATCGAACGGTTCTGGGCGTCCGGCTGCGAACGGTACCACAGGTTCATGATGTTCAGGAAACTCACCAGCGCACCGGCAATGCAGCAGATGGTCAGCGCCATGCAGACGTTGCGGACTTTCAGCAGATAGGCCGGATCGATGTCCATTTCCACGATCAGCACGTACACCACCGCGATCGGGGCGATGTAGGCCAGACGCGACGCCATGTCGTACAGCTGGTGTTTCCCGTCTTCGTCCCGGATCGGGAGCCGCTTCAACGCAAGCTTCAGGCAGTGGAAGAGGATGTGGCGCGTCAGCAGGTTCACCAGCACCCCGCCGAGGACGGCCACCGCCAGGATCGCCAGGTTCACCGGCACGGGATGCTCCGTCATGGCGTTTTTGATGAATATGGTCAGATCAGATATCATGGCTCCGTTCCTTGTGTGATCCCGGACACGCTTTCGAGCCCGGAGATGGTGATGCGGAT
>JAFYBD010000284.1 GCA_017540385.1 Lentisphaeria bacterium | reverse complement strand
CGCGAACGAACGGGGAGTGAGATGAAAAATGGGGCTGTTGGCTTCTCCAAAAAAAGATAGGGCGTATAAGAGACCTATACGTCCTATCGTGGCGGCTATTTTGCCGCCAATTTGTGGCTGGCCGATTGTTCAGCCGCCGGTGATGTTTTCGCGGATCCAGTCGTCGGTCTTTTCGCCGATGCCGCGGTGTTCGTGTTTGTACCACAGGACGCCGGCGACGACGAGGACGATGATGAGGATGAACACGGGGATGGAGATCTTGAGGGAGGGCATTTTCATGATTTCTGCTCCTGGTTGTGGTAGGTCAATCGAAGAGTTTCGGCAGGCCGTTGTACATCACGCGCATCACGGAATTGATGTCGTGTCCGCCCTGTTCGTAAATGCACTGGTAGAGGTTGCCGTCGGCGAAGTTGTCGCAGTAGATGAAGGTCTCGGGATACTTCTTCATCTCGTTGATCATCGGGGTCATGTTCGGCTCCGCCACGTCGTTGCGTCCGCAGCCGGAATAGATGTAGAAATCCTTCGCGGTCTTGCCGTTTTTCGCGACGGTTTCGGCGAGGTGTTTGGCGGATTCGACGGAGTTGCCGCGGCCCTTGGCCCAGCAGTCGCCGCTCATGGGGATGAAATAGCCCATTTCGCCGAGGCAGAATTCGAAGACGGACCAGGTAGCGCAGGCGCCCATGGAGAATCCGCCGAACGCGCGGTGCCAGCGGGAGTCGTCGAGGGACTTCTGCGAGACGTCGCCCTTGGCGTAAGTGTGATACTGCTTCTCGAAGACCGGGATCACGTCCTTGTCGAGTTCGAAATGGTAGTCGATGCAGTTCTTCGTGGCGTCGTTGCTGTAGTCGGTGTAATAGGAGAGCGCGCAGATGATGAGCGGCTTCATCTCGCCGTTCGCGATCAGGTGGTCGATGATGTTTTTGAGGCGCGTATTCTGGCCCTCTCCGCCAAGGTACCACGCGGGGGAATCGCCCCCGCCGTGCATGAGGTACAGCACGTTATAGCAGGTGGACGTGTCCTTCTCGTCGTAGCCGTAGGGGAGGTAGACGAGCGCGGATTTCTCGAACTCCTTGCTGCCCGGGGTCTGGTTGTCGCGCGTGGTGTACTTGAAGGACTTCACGACGCCGCCCTTGTCGCAGACGTTGAAGTATTCGCGCGGGACCTCCTTGAACGCGTTGTCGGGGAAGGATTTCCGTGTGGAGGCGTTGGAGCCGCAGACGCAGGACACGCAGACGAGCGCGAGCGAAACGGCCGATGCGAGGAGTTTCATGCTTTTCATGTTTGCACCTTTAGGGGGTTGCTGTGGTATGGTTGAATCAGATGATCTGGGTTTGCGATCATTTCCCCGGGGGAAGGAAGGTCACGATCTTGTTCAGGGTGACGGGCTTGAAGATCACGTCGCTGAAGCCGAGCTCCATGCACTCGTCGCGTGCGTCGACGTCGGCTGTGATGGCGATGACGTTGAGCGCGCGGAACTGCGGATCTGCGCGGAGTGTCTGAAGCATCTTGCGTCCGTCCATCTCGGGCATCCACAGATCGGTCAGGACCAGGTCGAACTTCTTCACGTCGGCGCGGATCTTCTCGAGGGCGTCCTTGCCGTTGGTCGAGGTCACGATGTCGGTCACGCCGTTTTTGCGGAGCATGGTGCGGAGCACGGAGATGTTCAGCGGCACGTCGTCCACGATCAGCACGCGCAGTTCCCCGCGCGACTTGCCGTGGAAGTCGATGAGGCTGCCGGGGCGCGGGAACGTGGTCTGCCGGTCGGAGGCCTTCTCCACCGGGATCGCGATCTCGAACGTCGTGCCTTTGCCGAGTTCCGAACGGAGCGCGATCGTGCCGTGCATGCGGTCGACCAGGTGGTGCGTGATGGTGAGACCGAGACCAGAGCCGACGCCGTGCTTGCCTTCTTCGGACATCATCGCGAAGGGATTCATCGCGTGCTCCTTCTCGGCCTGATCCATTCCGGCTCCGGTGTCGGAGACGGTGATCCGGACCGTGCCGCCGGAACCCTCGGGCTCGAACGCCATCTTCAGGGCGATCTCGCCCTCTTCGGTGAACTTCACGGCGTTGTCGAGCAGGTTGAAGAGGATCTGCCAGACGCGTTTCGGGTCGACGACCACGTACGGCATGTTCGCGTCCCATTCCCCGACGAGCTTCACGGGCTTGCCGACGACCGCGATTTCGAACGACTGGAGCGCTTTGGCCGCCAGTGCGTTCAAGTCCGCGAGGACGGGTTCGATCACGAGCGCGTCGGACTCGAGTTTCGCCAGGTCGATCATGTCGTTCACGAACTGGAGCAGGACGCGGCTGCTCATGGTGATCGCGTCGTACGCACCGACGCGTTCCTTCTCGTCGCGGAGGTCCTTCTTCAGAAGCTCGGTGTAGCCGAGGATGGAGTTCAGCGGCGTGCGGATGTCGTGGCCGATGCAGGAGAAGAAATAGCTCTTGGTTTTTTCCGCGGCGACTGCGCGTTCCTTCGCGAGCTGGAGCTGGCGGTTGATGCGCACCACTTCCTCGTTCTGCCGCTTGATGACCATGTTCCGCGCCTTGCGCTCGATGCACACGGAAACTACGTTCGCGACCTGCTCAAGCAGTTCCTCGCAGAACCCGAGCGAGGCGTGGGCGTCGCCGGTGAAGAGGGTGCCGAGCTTGCCCCATTCCTCGCCCTCGAAGATGATCTGGCGGGCGATCAGGGTCCTGGTCGGGCAGTTTTCCGGGAGCGGGAAATCGGCCATGTTCTCGTCGTTCAGGACCACGTTGCCGTTGTGGCAGAATAGCACCGGCTCCGCGGTCTTCAGCGGGCAGTCGGTGCATTTGTTGCAGTAGGTGTGTTCGTCGTCCGGGAACCAGTCCTGACGCGTTCCGTCGTGGCGGTGCAGCAGGACGTGCTGGCAGCCGAGCGTGTCGATGAGTCGCTGCGCCACGAAGTCGAGCAGTTCCTCCGGCTCGGAGTGGCTCAGCAGGAACGCGGTGATCTCGTTGCGGAAATGCTCGGAGTTGATCTTCTGCTTCACCTCGGTGATGTCCTGGGCCACGCAGAAGAGCAGCGTGCGGCCGTCCTTCATGACCATCGGGCTCTTCCAGTACAGGAAGATGCGGCGGTTGCAGTCGCCCCACAGGCAGGTGTCCTCGAAGGTCACGAGCTCGCCGGTCTCGATGGCCTCGCGGTCGGTCCGGTTGATGATCGCGAGCGATTCGGCGGAGAAGAAATCCTCGCTGCGCTTGCCGATCAGTTCCTCAGGCTCCTTATGGTGGAGCTGCGCGAACGCCTTGTTGCAGCGGACGTAGCGGAAATCGTCCGACGGGTCCTTCACGACGCAGGGGATCGGCATCAGGTTCAAGATGCTGCTGGAGAGGTTGCCCTCGGAAATGGCCTCGTTTTTCGCCGCGGAGAGCGCGCTGTAGACGGTCTTGCGTTCGATGGCGTTTTCCAGGACGTTCGTGATTTCCTGGAAGAAATCTTTTTCGGGGTCGGAGAGTTTCCGAGGGGAGACGTACGCTATCGCGAGGATCTGGCGGAATTCGCCCTGCACGGTCAGTCGCTGCGCCATGTGCACCACGGCGTGCGGCGCATCGGGCGCGATGCGTTCGATCTTGAAGAACTTCCGGATCAGATTACATTCGTCCTCGTTGAACGTGCAGCTGTCGAGGAAACGGATGTGGTCGATGAGGTCCGCGGTCACGTGCGTGGTCGCCGAGATTCGCTGCGGCAGCGTCCATCCGGTCCGCGAGACGAAGGCGTCGGGGTCGACGGAGATCACGCCGCCCTCTTCGTCGTAATGGGCGAGGTAGCAGAAATCGGCGTCGAGGCGCTTGCGGATGATCTCGATGACCTTGGTCGGGGAGAGCAGCTGGCCGGTCTGGAGTTCCGTCAGCACTTCGTTCATGGCCTTGGTGTTCAATTGGCGCGCGTAGTCGTCGGTCATGTCCAGGATCATGGACAGCAGGCACGGATGGCCGTCGAATCCGGGAACCTTGAGCTTCATGGAGCGGTAGTACTGCATGCCGTGGATGCCGTTCGGAATGGATTCATAGCTCACGGTCGGCTCCGACCTGCCGAGGGCGGCCTTGTCGCTGATCTCGATGGCCTGCGCGGTCTTGTCGTCCGCGATGTCGTAGTCCGTTTTGCCCTTCGAATCGTCGATGCCATAGGCCTGCATGCCGTCGGAGAAGGCCTTGTTGTAGTCCACATAGCGCCGCGTCTTCAGGTCTTTCAGCGCGATGTTGATCGGGATTATGTCAATGATGTCGCGCATGATCTTCATGCGGCGGGCGAAAATGCGCTGTTCCCACACGAGGAAGAGGAAGAAGACCAGGAAGAAGACGCCCACGAACGCCGTCTGGCTGATCCAGAGGATGCGGTTCCGGGCGGTGGCGGCATGTCTGCGCAGATCGGTGGACCTCGAAGCGGCTCCGACGGCGTCGTCGAGCAGGTTGTAGAGATTATGCTTGTACTGGTCGTAGGTCGCGTCCAGGAGTATTCCGAGCGCCCTGCGTCGACGGCCGTCCTGCGACAGGGAGAGTTCATTCTCGGGGATCGGAGTCTCCTTCAGCTCCTTCGGATAATCGGGCGCGGCGGCCTCTTCGTCGGTGGCGATCAGACGCATCGCGTGGTATTCCACCTCCATCAGCTCGAGCGAATACTGCATCGCCTTGCGGAAATCGTCTTCGATCTTCTTCCCTTCTTCTTCGTAGTTCTCAGAGAGGCGTTCCGCCAGAGTGATGCCCCATTCGCGGTTCTTCGTCTCGTTTGCCTCGCGGAAGTAGTCGTCGCGGTATTTCGTGTCCCCGGTCGCCGCATAGCGCCGCGCGCTCTCCGTGAGCAGGTCGGATCCCTCGCGGATACGCGTCCTGACTTTGTTGTAGTTCAGGAAATCCACACGCGTCTGGTCGAGCTCTTTGACGCCGGAGACGAGTTGGATCGTGTTGTACGTGATGAAGCCGAGCAGGATCAGGCCGACTACGGCCAGACTGACGGTGAAAACTTTGCTCTGCCTGCCGCATTGCATGGAGTTTTTGCTCATTCAGGGGTCTCCGATGTTCGTATGGTGTCCGCGGCCGGGCGGGGGAGGGACGTCTTCCCGGTCGGGGTTTTATGTTTTGGGGTCGGGCGTGATTCGAGGTCATTTGAGGTGAAACAAGCTCGCGTACACGCGTTTCTCCTGTAATATAGCACCCTTTTACCGTTTTGCAATACTTTTTTTCGTATTTTCGACGGAGTTTTTTCCGACTGAAAATGCCACCGGGACGCCCGTTTTTTGATCCGGCAGACTTGACAATCACGCCCGTCGCCGATATATTATGGCAATCAAGGGAACCACTGCATCATGAACCGCATCCTCCACGCTCAAAGCATCACCGGCCACCCCATGGAATACACCGCGCACTGCGATTCCCCGCTCGGCGGGATCACGCTGTCGTCCGACGGCGAGGCCCTGCTCGGATTGTGGTTCGACGGGCAGAAGCATTTCGCCGACACGCTCGCGCCGGACCACGAGGAACGGGCGCTCCCGGTGTTCGATCTGGCGAAACGCTGGCTCGAGGTGTATTTCGGCGGCCGGGACCCCGGATTCACGCCGCCGCTGAAGATGAAGACGACAGCGTTCCGTCGCGCCGTGTGGGAGATCCTGCTCGCGATCCCGTTCGGGCGCACCAAGACCTACGGGGAGATTGCGGCCGTGCTCGCGCGGAGGAACGGTCCGGCGCGGATGTCGGCGCAGGCGGTCGGGGGAGCGGGCGGACACAACCCCATTTCGCTGATCGTGCCGTGTCACCGCGTGGTCGGAGCGGACGGCAGCCTCACGGGTTATGCGGGCGGACTGGAGCGCAAACGGTTTCTGCTCGCGCTCGAGGGGGCGGACGCGGGACTCCGTTTTCCCGCGCAATAAAAAACGGCACGCAAACCGGTTGGGGTTCTGCGTGCCGATGGATTCGGGCTGAAAAAAACGTGCTCAGGCGCGGCGGGTGCTTCCTCCGCTGAGGACGCCGCGCTTGGAGGAACGGATGAAATCCACGAACTCCGCGACTTCCGGGATGTGCGGGAGAGTGTTCTCGATCTCTTCCAGCGCATTCTTCATGTTCAGGCCGCGGCGGAACGCGATGTCGTACATCTTGTGGATCGTGCGGACGTCTTCGCGGCTGTAGCCTGCGCGTTCGAGCGCGACCTTGTTGAAGCTGCGCACGCCGCCGTTTCTGCCGTCGCCGATCATGAAGGGCGGCAGGTCCATGGAGATGGCGGAACCGCCGGAGATCATCGCGAAACGGCCAACGCGGACGAACTGGTGGATGCAGACGTTGCCGGAGATGAACGCGCGGTCGCCGATCTGGACGTATCCGGCCGCGAGCGAGCCGAGCGCCATGATGACGTAGTCGCCGATCACGGTGTTGTGCGCCATGTGAGCGTTCCCCATGAAGAAGCCGTGGCTTCCCACGACGGTTTCCGTGCCGGGGTGCGCGCCGCGATGAATGGAGACGCCTTCACGGATGATGTTGCTGTCGCCGACGCGGGTGAACGAGTCGCCCTGCGAGGGGTCGTAGCCGATGTCGTTCGGCGGACCGCCGATCGTGGCGAACGGGAATATGGTGTTGTTCGCCCCGATGGTGGTGTTCGAGTAGATGTGGCACTGCGCGATCAGACGCGTGTTCGCGCCGATCTTCACGTGGTCTTCGATGATGCAGTACGGACCGACGAATACGCTGTCGTCCAGTTCGACGTCGCTGCCGATGATGGCGGTCTGATGAATCTGCGCCATATCCGTGCCGGGGGTGATTACTCAGCTTTTTTCTTCTTGGAAGCGGCCTTGATCGCCTCTTTCACGCGCAGTTTGACGCGCTTGAGGTACTGTTTGCGACGGGCCTGTTTTTCATGCTTGTTATACTGTCTTCCCATTTGAGGATCTCCGTAAATGTTGGATTGGGTTCGAATTCAAAAACATATCCCTAAAAAATAGCACTCTTTTCCGTTTTGTCAACCGCAAAACCGAAAAAACATGCCAAAAACACGCTTTTTCCGCCTCTTTCCTTGACTTTCCGCGCTTCCGGCGTTATGGTATCTCCCCCGATCCTCGAACCAACCACGGAAAAACGTTTACCATGCCAGAACCCGTCGACTTCTCCCGCATCGAAACAGCCGGCCGCCCCGCAGGCGACGCCGGACGCGCCATGATCCTCCGCATGAACCGCGAACACGCCCCGCTCCGCGCGTGGGGATTCTCGCACATCGATGTCGGGCGCACCGTGCTGGACGTGGGGTGCGGGGCAGGGGCGGCGCTGCGGGAACTGGCGGAGCGTTTCCCCGGAGCCGGGCTCACGGGCTGCGACAT
>JAFYBD010000283.1 GCA_017540385.1 Lentisphaeria bacterium | reverse complement strand
CCTGACGGTTGAAGACCGGGACCTTTTCGTTGATGAGGAGCGCGGCGTACGCGCAGACGTAAACGGGGATGAGCGCGCTCAGCAGGGCCAGGCCCCCGAGGACGCCTTTCTTCGCGGGCACTTTCATAAAGGATTCCTCGTTCATGACGCTGTGCTCCGGTTTCGGCGGCCCTCCGCCATTTGGCCTGACTGCTTCATCCGTGCGGCGTTCGCGCAGGCGGATTCGTACCGGGTGCAGGGATTCTCTCGCATAATTCGATCCGTATGGGTGGTGGTAGGTGTCTGAGAACGGGAAAACGGCGCCGGAGATGTGGAAGAGGCGGTGCCGTATATAATAATATAGCACAAAACACGGTCGATTTCAACAGAGAAGCGCGAGATTATTTAAAGGAAATAACAACTATTTGGGAAATATATTCGGATTCAGGATAGATAATTCTATTATATAATTTTTGATCGCGCCGGTCCCGCCCCGGAATTTTTGTGAAGAAAATTGAGGAAAATCTGCTTTGCAACACAATAAATGATGCTCAAAAAACGTTATGGCGGATAATCAACCCCCACCCCCTGCATAAGGATCATCCAACGATGTCGACTTCCAACAGGCCGAAAACAGCGTGGACGATGCTCTTCCGCGTCGTTGACCGGCTGCGTGCCAAGAGCGCACGCAACGTCTCCATCCCCAATATGAAAATCACCCTCGGCAAAATCCGCATCATCAACTATCTCTTCGTCCGCGAGGGCGAACCCCCGATGCTGAAGGAGATCGCCGAGACCTTCGGACTCACCTCCGGTGCCGTCTCCCAGACCGTCGACGCGCTCGCCGCGGACGGCGTGGTGGAGCGCATCCCGTCCGCCGTCGACCGGCGCTCGGTCCATATCACCCTTACGCCGTTCGGGCTCTCCATCCGCAAGCAGCTGGAGTCCTACCTGACCGACGTGATGAGCGGCATCCTGGACGACGTGCCCGAGGACAAGCAGGAGGCGTTCATGGAGGTCCTGCAGGACATGTCCGAGACGTTCACCGAGACGCAGCGGATCGCCCGCGAGACGATCAAGCGCTGAGGCGGTTAGTCCGCCCGGCGGCATTTCCAGTTCGTTTGATAACAAAAACGGCTCTTCCGCGATGGAGGAGCCGTTTTTCGCATACTGACAAATGTCAGCCGGTTTTACTTCGCTTTTTTCGCGCCCTTCTCCATGGACCCGATTTCGGCGGAGAAGGGATGCACGGTCCAGTCCACGGAGTCCATGTCCGCGAAGACCTGTGCGAGCCGTGTGGCCGCGGTGTCGTAGTCGTGCAGGATCGCGCCCTTGTCCGGGATGTTCGACTGCCGGATCTGCCCGAACGCCGTATTGCTGGTGTTGCTGAGGCGCGAATTGGTCTCGTTGGCCTGCTCGACGGCCTTCACGTACTCCAGGTAACGGCGGTACACGCTGGCGAGGCGTTCGGTCTCGGTGGAGATGGTGATGGCTTTCGAGGGGAACGCCGCGCCGTAGACCGGCTGGACGGTTACCGCCAGACTGCTCATGCGTTTGAGGCGCTTTTCGAAATCGGATTTCCAGAGGGAATTCGCGGTCAGCGTGTCGAAGTTCTCGTAGGACGCGTTGAAATACTCCACGCAGCGTTTCAGCTCCAGATACGGCAGGATGCGGCGGTAACGCGGCGCGACCGAGTATTTGCCGTTGCGGAGCCCGAATCCGAGCGAGGAGAGCGTCTGGACGGCGTTGCCGGCCATGCGGAACGCGAATCCGGCGCGGAGCTGCGCCCCGGATGCGGCCGAGCCGGAGCTTCCGCCGAGCCCGGCGTATTCGCTGAGCGATGCGCCTGTGATACGGGAGAGGGGGTCGTTCGCCTTCGCGACGTTCGATTTCTTTTTGTTGTCCTTCTGTTTGGAGTCGTCCGCGGCGGATTTCGGCGGTATCTGGAGGGATTCGCGGATGGTCCGCGCGTGGACCGCGAGGTTCAGGTCCTCCCCGATCCCGAGTTCCGACGCGATGTCCTGCAATGCGGCCGCGTCGCTCACGAACTTGTCGAGCGTGGATAGATAGCTCTGGCGGAACGACGAGGACACGCCGGCATCTCGCGCGGCCGCGAATCCGCTCATCACGGTCAGGAGTTCGCGGTCGAACCTCCCGAGCAGGTTTTCCGGTTCCTCGGCGCCCGCGGCGGGGAACGCCGCGAGGGAGAGCAGAAGGGCCGTCAGCAGGGACGGCAGCGTTTTCAGAAACTTCATCTCGGTTCTCCTGGATGGTGGTGCGGGTGCGGCGGAAGCCGGGCGGAACTGCGGTCGGCGGATCAGTCCTCCTTGCCGGGGAGGGCGCGGAGCACGACTCCGGCCTCCTGGAGGATCCTGCGGGCGGTGCCGTCGATGGAGTAGTGCTCGTTGAAGACGACCTCTTTGATGCCGCCGTTGATGATCATTTTCGCGCAGAGCAGGCAGGGACTGAACGTGGTGTAGAGCGTAGCGCCCTTGATGGAGATGCCGTGATAGGCGGCCTGCACGATGGCGTTTTCCTCGCCGTGGGAGCAGAGACATTCCTCGAGGGCCGTCCCGGAGGGCGCGTTGGAATTGCACCGGGGACAGCCGCCCTCGTTGCAGTTTCTGATGCCGCGCGGGGTGCCGTTGTAGCCGGTGGAGATGATGCGTTTGTCCTTCACGATGACGGCCGCGACGTGCCTGCGGCTGCAGTTGCTGCGGAGCGCGACGACTTTGGCGATCTCCATGAAGTATTCGTCCCAGTCGGGTCTGTTCTGCTGACTGCTCATTGGGGGCGTTCTCCTGCGTGAATGGGTGATGATCGGGATTATACCTGGCGTTCCACGAACTCGTGGTGAAGCGCCTTCTGGGCGCGTTCGAACTGGTCGCGCTCGATGATGAACTGGATATTGACCTGTCGGATGGTCTGGTCGATGGCCAGCACGTTCACGTCAGCCTCGGACAGGGCGTTTGCCGCGCGGGCGAGGAATCCGGGGATCTTCATGTTGGAGCCGATCACGGAGACGATCGCGACCTTGGTCACGTGCATTTCGGCGTTCGGGAAGTCGCGGTGGATGCTGTCGAGGCAGTTGTTCAGCCGCTTGCTCTTCTCCGGCACGAAATGCGTGATCGTGTTTGCGTTCGTGGTCTTCGCGATGTAGTCGATGTCGCGGTCGGCCAGGTGCTTCGTGAGGCGGTAATCGTAGCCGGGCTCGCCGACCATTTCGGGGTCGAAGACCTCCACGCCGAGCAGATCGGCGCGGCCGCAGATCATTTCGACGCGCGGGTTCGGGGAGACGTAGCCGCGGCTGATGAGCGTGCCGGGATGGAGCGGATCGAACGCGTTCTTCACGCGGATCGGGATGTCCTTCATCTCCATTTCCTTGGCGGCCTTCGAGTGGATGGCCTCCATGCCCATGTCGGACAGCTGGTCGGCGATGTCGAAATTGGTGTTGCCGATGATCTGCACCTTGTCGACGCCGATGAGCTTCGGGTCGCCGGTGGACAGGTGGAATTCCTTGTGGATGATGCCTTCGCGGGCGTTGGTGAGCACCGCGATCTTGCTGAACGTGATCTCGCTGTAGCCGCGGTCGAACCTGAGCATGATGCCGGGGTCGAACTTCACGTAGCCGGTCACGATCGGGAGTTCCTTCGAGAGGTCCACGTCCTTGAACCCGGCGAGGACCGCCTCGTCCAGCGTGCGGGACTCGGTGGAGCGCCACCCGGAGAGGTCGATGAAACGCGCGTTCACGCCGTTCGCCTTCAGGATCTGGACGGAGTTCCACGCGCTGTGGACTTCGCCGACCGCGGCGAGGAATTCGCGGGTCATCGGCAGGTAGTCGCCGGGGCGCATGAACCCGAAGGACCGCATGTTCTCGAGGTCCTGCAGGAATGTCTTGATGTCTTCGAGGCGGCCGTTGATGAACGCGTCGGCCTCCTTCACGTTCAGGCCGAGGAACCCGAAGTCGCGGTTGTAGTCGAGCATCTTCTCGCGGACGCGTTCGAGCGCTTCGCGCCACTCGCTGCTTCCGGTCATGAAATGCCCGTACACGCCGGGCGCTCCCGTCTTCTTGTCCTCCAGCAGCAGGTTCGTGATGCCGGAGTAGGCGGAGACGACGAAGATGCGTTCGTACATGTCCGCCTCGGTGCGGTTGCCGATGATCACGTTGTTCATGATCTCGCCGAAACGGGACATGCTGGTCCCGCCGATCTTTTCAACGGTATGGTTCATGTCAGAGTTCCTCGATTCGAAGGAGGCAGATCTTGCCGAGCACGGCGTCGAACGACTCCATGTCGGCGATGGCGCGGCGGATGGCGTCCTCGCGCGCTTCGTGGGTGATGATGACGATGGACACCTCGCCCGCCGCAGACTGCGACACCGGGTTCTGCATCAGGCGCGACACGTTCACGCCCTGTTCGGCCAGGATGCCCGCGAGTTTCGCGAGCACGCCGGGGCGGTCGTTCACGGTCAGGCGCAGGTAGTAACGCGAGGTGATCTCCTCCATGGGCACGATCCCGGCGGATTCGACGGCTTTGCGGTAGGCCGGGATGCGGACCGGAGTCCCGCCCGCGAGGTTGAGGGCGGCGTCCGCGATGTCGGAGACGACCGCGCTGGCCGTGGCCGCGCGGCCTGCGCCGCGTCCGTAGAAGAGCGTGTCGCCGACGAAGTCGCCGTTGACCATCACGCCGTTGAAGACGTCGGAGATGCCTGCGAGCGGCGCGTGTTTCGGGATCAGCGTGGGGTGGACGCGCACTTCGGTGCGGTTGTCCGCACACTGCTTGATGATGGCGAGCAGCTTGATCTTGTAGCCCAGCTCGTCGGCGCAGCGGATGTCGGACAGCGAGACGTCGCGGATGCCCTGCACGTAGATTTCGTTGGTGTTGTGCCAGCCGCCGTAGGCGAGCGAGGCCAGGATGACCGCCTTGTGCGCGGTGTCGAATCCGTCGATGTCGAGCGACGGGTTTGCTTCGGCGTAACCCAGCCGCTGGGCGTCCTTCAGGACCTCTTCGAACCCGAGGTTTTCGCGTTCCATGCGGGTGAAGATGTAGTTGCACGTGCCGTTCAGGATGCCGAAGATGCGGTTGATGCGGTTGCCGACGAATCCTTCGCGCAGGCTTTTGATGATCGGGATGCCGCCAGCCACGCTGGCTTCGTAGAAGACCGTGCCGCCGCCGGCTTCGGCCGCGTCGAAGATTTCGCGTCCGTAATCCGCCAGCAGCGCCTTGTTCGCGGTCACGACCGTCTTGCCCTGTTCGAGGGCGCTCAGGATGAATTTGCGGGAGACCGTGGTGCCGCCGATGAGCTCGACCACGATGTCGCTCTTCGCGATCACGGACGGCGTATCGCTGGTCAGCATGCCCGGCGGGACCGCCACGCCGCGGTCGGTCGTCGTATCCAGGTCGCCGATTCCGGTCAATTCCACATCCACGCCCGTCCGTTCGCGGATCAGGTCGCGGTTTTTCAGAAGGCAATCCGCCACTCCGGCTCCGACGGTGCCGAAGCCGAGGATTCCCACACTCACATGTTTCATGGTTCGTTCACTCCGTTGATTGGAAAAGTAAGCATTTTATATAATATACATCACGCATGCGGAAAATGAAAGCCGCGTTTCAAAAAAAGCCCCGGAAAACCCGGGAAACCCCGGAAATGCCCTGCGCGCTTCACTGTCCGCCTGATTCACCCCGGTGTGCGACGGCGCGAAAAAACGGCGTCCCGCGACTGGACGGAACGCCGTTCGATGGCTGATTCAATCTGCCGGATGCCGGATCACTTGAAGAGCAGCGGAGCGAACTCGCGCAGGCTGCGGCGCCAGGTGAGCCACTCGTGGTCGGTGCCGGGGGATTCGTAGAGCACCATGTTCTTGATGCCGTGTTCGGACAGGATGCGGTAGGTCTCGCGCACCGGATTGGTCTTCTCGGCTTCGCCGACGCTGATGAAGACGAGCTTCATCTGGGAGTTGAACTTGTCCGCGTCCCTGTACACGCCGCCGAAGATCGTGTTCACGTCGCCGCCGCCGGCCGCCGCGCCCGGGCCGGAGAAGTTGCCCGCGCCGCTGAAGCCGCCGATCCGCAAAGCGACGACGACCTCGGTCTGATCCTTCGCGGTCTTCCCGTAAAGCGTCACGGTTTGCCACGAGCCCTGCGTGTCGTAGACGGACTCGCTGTAAGCGCCCGTATTGAAAAAACTTATGTTTGCTCCCCGCGCGTTGGCGCTGTAGGAGCATTCCTCCGCCCAAACGGAAGCCGTGAATTCATAGGCGGTGTCTGGCTCGACCTTCACCGTCT
>JAFYBD010000282.1 GCA_017540385.1 Lentisphaeria bacterium | reverse complement strand
TGTGGGACCTGGTCCAGCGCGACCTCCGCAAATGGCTCTCCGACCCGGCCGACACCGCCTCGGTCTTCCTCGGGCTCGCGGCCACGGGCTACTCCATGCAGATGTACCGCGAGTCGCGCCCGGCCAGCGGGGCCGAACACATGATCGCGCACCTCTGGGAGATGGAGAACCTCATGTTCGAGGGCGTTCCGGTTTCCCACGGCTTCAAAGTCGGCATCGGCTCGCTCGCCTCGACCGCCATGATGGAATGGCTCTTCAAAGGCCACGACGCCGCTTGGGCGCGCGCCACCGCGCGCCCTCCGCGCACGGCCGGACAGCGCCGCGCCGAGGTCGATTCCCTGCTCGCCCGGGGATGTTACGGCGCGAAGACCGCCGACATCGCCATGGCGAAGTTCCTGGAGGGCGACGCTCTCGCCGAACGCCGCGCGCTCATTTTCGCGCATTGGGACGCCCTTGCCGCCCGCACGGCGAAGACGCTGATCCCGTTCGACGACCTCAAGGCCATGTTCCGCGCGGCGTCCTGTCCCGCCGCGCCCGCCGAGATCGGACTCGGGACCGACCAGTTCATGCACGGCGTCCTCGCCGCTCAGCTCATCCGCAACCGCTACACCATCCTGGACCTCCTCGACGAACTCGGCCTCCTCCGCGAAGCCGCCGACGCCGTGACGCGCAGGATGACCTCCGGAGCTTGATTTTTCGCAAAATCATGCTATTGTAATCCATTCACCGAATCCCCGCCAACCCCTAACACCTGGAGACCGAGAGACCATGACGCACGGCAAAATGCTGTTCTACCTGACGTTCGCCCTCTGCGCGTCCGTTTCGCTGCCGGCTCTGGCGGCGTCGGACCTGATCTCCGTCCCCACGCCCATGGCCGGCACGCGCATCGATTCGGTCGTCGTGTCCGTGAACGGCGAACCGATCACGCTGCTGGACGTGATCCTGGAGACCGGGAGCCGCGAACGCGAGCTCGCAGGTATCTTCTCCGGTCAGCGCCTGTCCAACGAGACCCTCGAGCTCCGCATGGAGACCATCGACCAGATCGTCTTCCGCAAGCTCGTCTACGAAAAATACAAGGCCAATCCCTTCGATATCCCGCGCCAGGAGATCGAAAATCTCCTCGACGAGTTCGTGCGGACCACCGGCGCTGAGTCCCGCGCCTCGCTCGAAAAGAGCCTCCAGCCGTTCGGCATCACCCCGGAACGCCTCCGCGAGCAGGCCCTCGAGCGCATCGCCGTGGAGGTCTTGCTCATGCGCGATTGCGACCATCAGGTCTACATCACGCCGAAGGAGGTCTACGAGGACTATAAGGCCCACCCCGAAAAATGGACCGTCCCGGAGAAGATCACGCTCCAGCTGCTCCAGATCAACGTGACAGCAGGTTCCGCCGGGGGCGACCCCGAGGCCGCCGTGAAGGCGATCCGCAAGGAGCTCGACGAGGATTCCTCGCAGAAGAATTTCACCCGGCTCGTACTCGAGAGATCCGACGGCGCGGCCGCGTCCGCCGGCGGCGTGACCGAGGGCGTCGAGCGCAGTACGCTCCGCCCGGAGTTCATCGAAGCGCTGAAGGATAAGAAGAGCGGCGACGTCGTCGGTCCCGTCGAAGCGCCCGAGGCGTACTTCTTCATCCGCGTGGTCGGGATCGAACCCGCGCGTGCCGTTCCGTTCAGCCAGGCCAATCGCGAGGTGCGCGACGCGCTCTATCAGGAACGCGTCGCCGAGAAGCGCAAGGAATACTTCGAGCAGATCAGGAAAAACGCCGTCATCCGGTATTTCTTCGACTGATGCGCAACCTCTACGTCCATGTCCCGTTCTGTGCCGGGAAATGCGATTACTGCGCGTTCTATTCCGAACCCGCCCCCGACATCCATTCCATCCGCCTCTGGCTCGACCGCATCCTCCGCGAGCTCGAAGAGAACGCACCCCGACTCGCCCGTGCCGAAACCGTCTATTTCGGCGGCGGCACCCCCTCGCTGCTCCCCGACGACGTCCTGCTCCGGCTCTTCGACGCCGTGCGATCCGCCGCTCCGGCCGCCAGGGAGATATCCATCGAGGCGAACCCGTTCACTGTGACCCCGGAGAAAGCCGCCGTCCTGACCTCGTTCGCGAACCGCGTTTCCCTCGGCGTTCAGTCGTTTCACGCATCCCTGCGCGAAGCCGTCGGACGCCGTTCCCACGACGGACCCGGCCCCGTGGAAGCCGTCCGCAACCTCCGTGCCTCCGGACTCCGCAACCTCGGGCTCGACCTCATGTACGCCCTGCCGGGCGAGACGCCTGACCTGTGGAAACGCGATCTGGAGCTCGCACTCAAGCTTGAACCCGAACATATCTCCGCTTATTCCGTCACGCCGGAACCAGGCACGCCGTTTGCCGCGCGCGTCGAATCGCGTCCCGATGACGACGAGCTGTCGCAGGCCATGTGGGAGCTCGCGGGCGAGGTCCTGGGCTCCGCCGGGCTCCCCCGGTACGAGATCAGCAATTATGCCCGGCCCGGCTTCGAATCGCGCCACAATTCCAACGTCTGGCACGGTCAGACCTACCTTGGACTTGGTCCCGCGGCGTGCTCGTTCGACGGCGTGGACCGCTGGACCCGGATCCCCGACCTCGCGCGCTGGCTGGACGGTGCGGAGCCGGAGTACGACCGCATCCCCCGCAAAGCCCGTCTCGGCGAAATGCTGATGATGGGCCTGCGCACCGTCCGCGGCTGGACCCGGGCTGAATTCGAAGCGGCCGCGGGGTGTTTCTGGGATGACTTCGACGCCCCTCTGCGCGACCTCGCATCGCGCGGTCTCCTCACGCTTTCTCCGGACGCGATCGTTCCCACGCAGAGAGGACTCGCGTTCTGGAACGACGTCGCCGAATCGCTCGTTTTTTCCTCCTGAGCTTGCATTTTGCTTGAAGCGATGGTATATTACACACCACGATTTTGATACAAGGATGTTGATGTTATGAAAACTGACCTCGAAATAGCGTCCGGCGTGCCCTGCCGTCCCATCGGCGAGATTGCGGCCTCGCTCGGACTTTCCGATTCCGAATTCGCCCCGTACGGCCGGAACAAGGCCAAGATCGAGCCGGGCGTGATGGACCGTCTCGCGGACCGTCCGAACGGCCGGCTCGTGCTCGTGACCGCCATTTCCCCGACCCCGGCCGGGGAGGGCAAGACCACCACGACCATCGGCCTCGCCGATGCGCTCCGCAGACGCGGCCTCCGCTCCGTGGCGGCCATCCGGGAACCCTCGCTGGGCCCGGTTTTCGGGCGCAAGGGCGGCGCGGCCGGCGGCGGCTGGGCGCAGGTCATCCCGATGGAGGACATCAACCTCCACTTCACCGGCGATTTCCATGCCGTCGGAGCCGCGAACAATCTGCTCGTGGCCATGACCGACAACCACATCTTCCATGGCAATTCCCTGCAGATCGACCCCGGCCGCGTGGTGCTGAAACGCTGCCTCGACATGAACGACCGCGCGCTGCGCCACGTCGAGCTCCGCACGGCGGGGAAGGGCGGCTACACCCGTCAGGCGTCCTTCGAGATCACGGCCGCCTCCGAACTCATGGCCGTGCTCTGTCTCGCGACCGACCTCGCCGACCTCAAACGCCGCATCGCGCGCGTCATCGTGGCGTACAACGTTCACGGCGAACCCGTCACGGCCGGCGACCTCCATGCCGCCGAAGCCGCGGCCGTCCTGCTGAAGGAGGCCATCAAACCGAACCTCGTGCAGACGCTCGAGGGTACCCCGGTCCTGATCCACGGCGGGCCCTTCGCGAACATCGCCCACGGCTGCAATTCCCTCCTCGCCACGAGGTTCGCGCTGAAGCTCGCCGACTATACGGTCACGGAGGCCGGATTCGGCGCCGACCTGGGCGCGGAGAAATTCATCGACATCAAGTGCCGTCTCGGCGGCATCAAGCCCGACGCGGCCGTCCTCGTGGCCACCGTCCGCGCGCTCAAAATGCACGGCGGTCTCGCGAAGGACCAGCTCGGACACGAGGACCTCGCTGCGCTCGAACGCGGCCTCGCAAACCTGCTTCGCCACCTCGACAACCTCCTGAACGTCTTCCGCCTCCCGACGGTCGTCGCGATCAACCGGTTCCAGGCCGACACGCAGGCCGAACTCGAACTCATCGCCGACGCCTGCGGGAAACTGGGCGTCAGGACCGTCATGTCCGACGTCTGGGCGAAGGGAGGCGAAGGCGGCCTCGAACTCGCAGACGCCGTGACCGCGCTCTGCGCGAACCCCTCTCCCGCCGAACCCGCGTACGCCTATCCGCTCGAGGGGATGTCCCTCCGCGGGAAGATCGACACGATCGTCCGCCGCATTTACCGCGGCCGTGGCGCGGTGTTCACCGAGGAAGCCGAACGCCAGCTCGAGGTCCTGTCCCGGTTCGGCGGCGACTCCATGCCGGTCTGCATCGCCAAGACGCCCTACAGCTTCACCGGCGACCAGAACATGGTCGGTGCGCCGACCGATTTCGACCTCACCATTCGCGACCTCAAGATTTCGGGCGGTGCCGGTTTCGTCGTGGCCCTGGCGGGCGACGTGATGACCATGCCCGGGCTGCCGTCGTCTCCCGCGGCCGAACGCATCCATCTGGCGGACGACGGCACGGTCGACGGCCTCTTCTGAGCGGCGGAAAACGCCCGAAAACTCTACGGAAAACGTCGTTTGCGGCGGCGCTTTCCGTTTTTTCGTCTGCAATTCCTTGCATATCTGCGATTTTATGCTATATTAAATACTCGAACTTTGTCACAACCCTTTACCAAACGGAGAAAATATCATGGCAATGTACGATGCCGCAGACCTCAAGAAAGGTCTCAAAGTCGAAATCGACGGCCAGCCCTACGTCATCACCGATTTCGAATTCTGCAAGCCCGGAAAAGGAACCGCACTCTATCGCTGCAAGCTCAAAAGCATGATCAACGGCAGCACGATGGACCGCACCTACCGTCCCGTCGACAAGGTCGGCATCCCGAACCTCGAAGAACGCGACATGTACTACTCCTACCACGACGGTCAGAACTACGTCTTCAGCGACGCCGAGACCTACGAGGAAATCTCCATCAACGAGGAGTCCCTCGGCAAGCGCACCTACTTCCTGATCGAGGAAGCCCTCTGCCAGGGCCTCTTCTTCAACGGCAAGCTCATCGACATCACCCTCCCGACCTTCATCGAGAAGGTGGTCGCCGAGACCGAACCCGGCGTCCGCGGCGACACCGCCAGCTCCAACGTGATGAAGCCCGCCAAGACCGACAACGGCTACGAGCTCATGGTCCCGCTCTTCATCAACGTCGGCGACACCATCCGCATCGACACCCGCACCGGGGAGTATGCCGAGCGCGTCAGCAAAGGCTGACATCGTGGATTCCCTGGACCGGCTCCGTCAGACCGTCCCCGCCCTGAAGTTCCGGGCGCGGGTCCTGGCGTCCATCAGGGCCGGATTCGATTCCCGCGGATTCACCGAGGTCACCACCCCGGTCCGCATCGCAGCGCCTGCCGCGGAGGAGTATATCGACGCTCCTCCCTCGGGCGCTTTCTTTTTGCGCACCTCGCCCGAACTCGAGATGAAGCGCCTCCTGTGCGCCGGGATGGAGCGCATCTACCAGATCGGACCGTGTTTCCGCGCCGGCGAACGCGGCCGCCTGCACCGTACCGAATTCGACATGCTCGAATTCTACATGGCGCACGCCGACTACCTCGAACTCCTCGCGCTCATCCGCGAGATTATCATTGAGACCGCCGTCAAATGCACCGGCGGCACGAAGATCAAATCGCGCGGCTGCGAGGTCGAACTCGGCGGTGAATGGGCCATGATCCCCGTCCGGGAGGCGTTTCGCAAGTTCGCGGGCATCTCCGCCGATGAAGTCGCCGAGCAGGAATCCCTCTTCGAGGAAATCCTGGTCGGGAAGGTCGAGCCGAACCTGCCGAAGGACCGCCCCTGCGTGCTCATCGACTACCCGGTCCGGTTCGGAGCTTTCGCGCGCACGAAGCCATCCGACCCGACCCTCGTCGAACGCTGGGAAGTCTATGTGGCCGGAGTCGAGCTCGCGAACACCTACGGCGAGCTCATTGACCCGGTCGTCCAGCGCGAACGCTTCGCGGCCGCCCGCGCCACGCGAAAGCGCCTCGGCCTGACCGAATACCCCGAACCGACGGCATTTCTGGACGCCATCGACCGCGGGATGCCCCCGGCTGCCGGATCCGCCCTCGGATTCGACCGCCTGGTGATGCTGCTCGCCGGGGCCGACTCCCTCGCACAGATCGACTTCCCGCTCGACGACGACGGACAGGGATCATGAAGCTCCTCTTCGTCATCGCGCGCTATTTCCCGTTCAGCGGCCTGCAGAACGACTTCCTGCGATCCGCCGAAGCCGCCGCCGACCGCGGGCACGAGGTGACGTGTCTGGTCGGGTCGTGGGAGGGCGAACGCCCCGCGAACCTCGAGATCGTGACCGCGCCGCTCCCCGGGACCGGCGAGGCTGACGACCTGGACGCGCTCGAGGGAGCGTTCCGCACGCTCACGCGCGAACGCAAGTTCGACCGCACCGCCGCGTTCGAGCTCATCCCCGGCATGGATTTCTATTTCGCGGGATTCGACTGCCTCGGCAGCGACCCGGAGCACGCCGATCCCCGGATCCTCGCCCGGGAAAAGGCCGTTTTCTCGCCCGATTCCTCCACATACATTTTCTACCTCGTCACGCCCCAGATCAACGCGTTCTTCGGCGTCTACGGCACCCAGCCGAAGCGGTTCCTGCGGCTGCCCCCGGGCATGAACCCGGCGTTCGGCCGTGTCCCCGACCCGGAAGCCGCCCGTGCAGACAAACGCGCCGAACTCGGCCTGCGCGACGGCGAACGCCTCTGTGTGACCGCCGCCCGCGACCTGATCCTGAAGGGCGCCGACCGCGTCCTGACGGCGTTCGCCCAGCTTCCCCCGGAACGCCGTTCGCGTCTGCGTCTTTTCTTCACCGGCTACGACGGACGCGAACGCTGCGAAGCCCTCGCTTCCGAGCTCGGCATCGCCGACCGGGTCGTCTTCGACTGCGGCCGCCCCGACCTCCCCGAACTCCTCTGCGCCGCGGATTGCCTGGTCCACCCGGCCCGGCGCGAAGCTGCGGGTTCCATCCTGATCGAAGCCGTCGCCTCCGGACTCCCGGTCGTCTGCACCGACGTCTGCGGGTTTCAGGACATCGTGCTGGCTTCCGGCGGGCACGTGCTGAACGAACCGCTTTCCGACGGCGCGCTCGCAGCCGAGCTCGATTACCTCGCCGGGATTTCCGACGACGGGCTCCGCTACTGGCGCGAACAGGTCGCCGCATACGCCCGCGGCCCCGCCGATTTCTATCGCAGGGCCGACGTGCTCGTGAATTTCCTCCAGTCCCGCGGCCCGGGAGCCTCCGCATGAATTCCCGGCCCGGACACCCGGCCGGTTCGGAGCCGGCCTCCGAAGCCCTCCGTCTCCGCCGACGCGCCGCGAAGATCTGGCAGACCCTCCGCCTGAGCGACCGCGCGAAGCTGAGCCGCCGCCGCAGGGCGTTCCTGGACCTGCTGGAGACCGATCCCGCCGCCGCCATCGCGAAGAGCGAGGAGTTCTTCCGTCTGCTCGCCCAGGCGGAGAAACGCTCCCTCGTCCAGGTCGCTTCGCGCATCCGCTGCG
>JAFYBD010000281.1 GCA_017540385.1 Lentisphaeria bacterium | reverse complement strand
GCCTGGTGCTGATCGCGTCGTCGTCCAGCTGGAGCGGGACGATCCTGCCGGAACACTTCTCGCTGATGCACTACCGCAACGCCCTGAGCGACCACCTGGTGGTCCCGAGCATCGTGAACAGCCTCAAATACGCGCTCCTCGCGATGGCGTTCTCGCTCACGGTCGGCGTGCTGACGGCGTTTCTCACCCGGCGCGGCGGGCTCAAGTTCGGCTGGCTGCTGGACCTCATCGCCATGACGCCGCTCATGATCCCCGGCGTCGTGATGGCCGTCGGATTCCTCGGCATGTCGATCCGTTACAGCTGGGCGAAACTGCTGTTCGACCCGGTCGCGAATCCGGTCCTCCTGCTCGCCGTGGCCTACGCAGTGCGGCGCGTCCCGTACGTCCTGCGTTCGGTGGCGGGCGGACTCGATCAGACCCCGGTGGAACTCGAGCGCGCGGCGCGCAACGCCGGCGCCGGATTTATGCGGAGCGTGCTGAAGATCACGCTGCCGCTGGTGGCCGCGAACCTGGTCGTGGGCGCGCTCTTCGCGTTCAGTTTCTCCATGATGGAGGTCTCCGACTCGCTGATCCTCGCACAGAAAGCCGAGTTCTACCCGATCACGAAGGCGATCTACGAGCTCTCGCAGTATCTCGGAGCAGGCCCGGTCACGGCCGCGGCGTTCGGCGTGTGGTCGATGTGCTTCCTCGCGTCCATCCTGGCGGCGGCGTCCGTCCTGCTCGGCAAGAAAATCGGCTCGCTCTTCAGCATCTGACCCGGCTCCCGAAGCCGCACTCAACGGCCCGGCAAACGGGACGCGTATTGCCTCCCCTCATTTCATCACACAGGACGACCGCGCCCCTGCCCTGCCCGTTTTCAGGGCAGAAAAAACGGGCGGAAACCTCTTGCGGCTCCGCCCGGTCACGGGATCATGCGATCCCGGATGGCTTATGCCGGCTGAGCTGCTCCGGTCGCCGCGGCGGCCGCCTCAGCCTTCTGCCGCTTCCGCAGGGCCTTCTTCTCGCGGGCGCGTTCGCGCCAGCCTTCACAGCCGGCGTAGAGGGCCGGGATGAAGAAGAGGGTGATGAGCGTGGAGCTGGTGAGGCCGCCGATCACGGCGCGCGCCAGAGGCGACTGGGATTCGCCGCCCTCGCCCAGTCCGAGCGCCAGCGGGATGAGGCCGAGCACGGTCGTGAGCGTGGTCATCAGGATGGGACGCAGACGACGGCGGCCACATTCGCGGACGGCGAGCGCCAGGGGCATTTTGTCGCGCCGGCGCAGCAGGTTCGCCGTGTCGACGAGCAGGATGGCGTTGTTCACCACGATTCCGGCGAGCATGACGCAGCCGATGAACGACTGGATGTTGAACGTGGTGTAGGTCAGGAAGAGCATCAGGATGACGCCGATGGCCGCGAGCGGCACGGAGAACATCACGATGAGCGGGTCGATGAGCGATTCGAACTGGCAGGCCATGACCATGTAGACCAGGATCAGGGCCAGCGCGAACGCCATGCCGAGCTCGTGGAACGTCTCCTGCTGGTCCTCGTAGTCGCCGGAAAACGAGATGGTGAAGTCGGCGGGCAGCGGGTAGAGCTGCCTGACTTTCTCCTGGAGTTCCTCGACTGCCGAACCGAGGTCGCGGTCGTAGAGGTTGGCCGATACGGTCAGGTTGCGCTGCTGGTTCTTGCGTTCGATGGTGACGGGGCCGAGCACTTTCTCGGTGGTGAGGAAGTTGCGGAGCGCCACGCTCTCGCCGTCGCCGTTGCGCACGGTCATGTCGAGCAGGGAATCGGTGTTCATGTACTTCGCGTCCTTGACTTTCACGAGGATCTTGTACTCGTAGCCGTTTTCGCGGAAGTAGTTGGCCTGGGTCCCGGCGAGGCCGAGACGGAGGCAGTTCGCGATCGTGTTCACGTCGACCTTCATCTTGCCGGCTTTTTCGCGGTCGATGATGACGCGGTTCTCCGGCATGCCGATGTCGCGCGAGAGTTTCGCGTCGGTCACGCCCTCGGTGGAGAGGCAGAGCGCCTGCACGCGCCGGGCGAGTTCCTCGGCGGTCTCGAAATCGTAGCCGCGGATGTCGATCTGCACGGCGTCGCCGCCAGCGCCGCGTCCGCCCATGAAGGACTGAGCGGAACGCACGCGGAAGATGGTGCCGGGGAGCTGGTTCAGCTTCTTGCCGAGGCGCGCGGCGATGGATTCGACGCCCTCGGTGCGCTGGGTCTTCGGCGTGAGCTTCAGGTTGTAGTTCGCCTTATGTCCGCCGGAGGAGTTCCAGGTGGACGCGCCAGCGGAGGAGGTCCAGTGCCTGAGCCCGGGGACCTCGGACTGGATGATCTGCTCGGTGGCGATGACGGTCTCGTTCACGAACTCGGGACCGGTGCCGACGGCGTCTTCCATGTTGATGCGGATCTGGCCTTCGTCGGTCTTCGGCATGAGCTCGGTGCCGATCAGGGGCGCGATCACGAAGCAGAAGGACAGGACGCCGATGCTGGCGATGATCGTGATGAGCTTGTGCCGCAGCACGGAGTCGAGCGCGTCGGCGTAGTAGTCGCCGAGGGCGTCGAATCCGCGCTGGAAGACCCGTGCGAACCAGGCCATGAAGCCGGTCTTCTTCGACTCGCTCTCGGTCAGCATCTGGCCGCAGAGCATCGGCACGATGGTCAGAGCCGACGCGAGCGAGCACAGCAGGGCGAACGCGATCACGTACGCGAGCTGTTTGAACATCACGCCCGCCATGCCCTGCATGAAGACCATCGGCAGGAAGACGGCCACGGTGGTGAGCGTACTGGCGACGAGGGCGCCGGTGACTTCGCTGGCGCCCTGCTTGGCGGCGTCCTTGCGCGACATGCCCCCGTCGTGCAGTCGGACCGTATTCTCCAGCACCACGATCGAGTTGTCGACCAGCATGCCCACGCCGAGGGCGAGACCGCCGAGGGTCATGATGTTCAGCGTGAACCCGCAGAAGTAGATCAGCGCGAACGTCGCGATGATGGAGAGCGGGATGCTGATGGCGATGATGAGCGTGCTTCGGACGTTGCAGAGGAAGATGAAAAGGATCAGGATGGCGAGGATGCCGCCGGAAACGGCCGTGCTCGACACGTTGTTAATCGACTGCTGGATGTACTCGGATTCGTCGGTAACGGGGACGATGTGGAAGCTCTCGGCCATCTCGACGTTGATCTTGTCGAGCTCCTTGCGGACCTCCTTCGCCACGGCAACGGTGTTCGCGCCGGACTGCTTGTAGATTTCGATGTAGATGCCGGGCTTGCCGTTGATGCGGACGTAGCGCGTGGCTTCCTGGTGCGTGTCGACCACCTCGGCGACGTCGCGGATGCAGACGG
>JAFYBD010000280.1 GCA_017540385.1 Lentisphaeria bacterium | reverse complement strand
GATCAGTACGCGACCGTCCATTCCGCAACGACCGTGTCCAGCGCGTATGTCACCGGCACGAAGTATTCCGGCGGCATGCTGGAGGTCTGCGAGGGCGCGACGCTCAGCAACATCACGGTGAAGTCGAACGGCCAGGTCGATGCCCGCGGCTACATTTACGACGTGATGGTCCAGGACAGCGGCTATGTCAACGCCGTGACGAACACGATGGAGCATGTCCAGATATACAACGGGGGCTACGGAGCCGTTTATTCCATGGGGTCGGGGTCGGACGTGACCATTTACAACGGCGGAAGCTGCAATGTCAACGGGGGCCGCGCCACCCTCACCGAGGTTTCGTCAGGCGGGTCGTTCACGGTCCAGAATTGCTCGGACTCGGAAACCGGTTCCGCCTATCAGGGCGTCGCGGATTTGACCACGGTGCGGAGCGGCGGCGTAATGCGCCTGGTTTCCGGCGGTTCGGCCGGCCACACGACCGTCGGAAACGGCGGACTGCTCGAACTGCTCAGCGGCGGCACGGCGACGAACGTGGTGGCCACTGCCGGAGCGATCCTCAAGTTCGACTTCAGTCCAGACACGTACATTCAGGGCACGATGGACGGGTACGATTTCGAACTGAAGGACGGCATATTGTCCTCCTTCCTGGTCAAATCCCAGACGTTAGAAGTGTCAAGCGGTGGATCCTTCGTCGGCGGCACGATCGGAGACAGCGGCAGCGTCGTCATTTCCAGCGGGGCCGCTGCGGAGAATACGTTCGTCGGATCGAACGGCTCGATATTCATCGAAGGCGGAGGCGCAGCGATCGGCACGATCATCCAGGCGGGCGGCAGCATCGGGATCATACTCGATGAAAACACGCATGTCGAAGGCACCTCGGGCGGCAGAAGCTTCAATGGGAAAGACGGGATTATGTCCGGTCTCTCTCTGGGGAACGGTTTTCTCGAGGTCGGGTCCGGATGCCTGGCGATCAGCACGACGGTCTCCGGCGAGGGACAGGTCAGGGTCCAGAAAGGCGGCCTGGCATCCGCGACCACGGTCGGAAGCGGCGGGTCCTTGACCGTTTTATCCGGCGGGAAAGCCAAGCGTGTCACCATCGGCGAGAACGGCCACCTGACCGTCTCCAACGGCGGAACGCTCACCGGTCGCATGAAGTTCGAAGCCGGAGCAGACGTTTTCATGGGAAACAACGCGACCCTCGACTTCGACCTCACGCAGACCTCGGCGGGCGGCGCGGCGCTCGTGAACGACCTTTCCATCATCCGGGGCACGCCGCTCTACACGCTCACGGTCACCGGCGTCGACGGCGATGGCAAATACAAACTGGCGAAGGGCGCATCGGATTTCAACAGCACGCTCACGGTGCGGAACACTTCCGGCAAGAACATTGGCTCGCTCAGCGTCGGCCAAACCGTCTCTCTCGGGACTAATGAATACACCCTGAATCTGACCGACGACGAGTTGAGCGTGACCGTCGTTTCGATACCCGATGCGGTGCCGGACGGCGATTACAAGCTTCTTTCCATGCCGCAGGCGGAATACATGTACGGATGCACACCCACGGCACTCGGCATGCTGCTCGGCTATTACGACCTGAACGGCCTCTACGGCGAAGATTTCTCCAGCCTGATCAATGGCGTGGTGTCCCTGAAATCGCGCGGAATGGACGGAAATGCCTACGACATGGACGCCTTCGACACGAAACTCGGAGTCGCCATTGCCAGCAGGGATTATGTCTACCGGTTCTATTCCCGGGACGGCCGCTCCACCACGCCGGAGCAGGAACTGGAATACTCGTTCACGAACGGCGGGGTCGGCCCCGAGCTGAGGACCGACGTCTGGAACTGTATCGCGGATTACCTCGGTACCGGACAGTTCTGGCGCGGCAGCGACAACCTCTCGACCAATTTGTTCGCCAGCACGCTGGAGGATACCCTGCGCTGGGACACCACCTCCACGTTCGAGTCCGGGGACATCCTGCGGACCGTCGACACGCGCTATACCAACATGCTCTACGGGCTGTATCTCTACGTCCGGGACAAAGGATATTCCCTGGATGCGAAGCTCACCGGCACCTACAATGTCAAAGAGAATGGCGGCACCTTCACGTTCGAGGACTACATGGCGGAGATCAACGCCGGACGGCCGGTCCTGATCTCGATCAAGGAACATTCCATGGTCGGCTACGGCTACAACGCCAAGACCCGGGAGATCATTTTCGACGACTGCTATAAAGCGGATCAGCGGATGGTCTGGGACGGCACGTACCATTACTCCGGCGAAGATCGCGCGCTCCAGAACATCACGGTCGTTGCCTTCGCGATGGATGCGAACGTGGATCTGGCTCTCGTACCGGTCGCGGGCGCCGCTTCCCCAATCGTCCTGTCCACGGAGGAAGATGCGCTCGTCTCCGAGGAATATGCCTTTGCCGGCAGTCCGCTGTATTTGAGCTTCGCCGTGAAGAACCAGGGAGAGTCCTCCAGCGGAGAATTTGCCGTTTCGCTCTCCGTCGACGGCCTGGGCATGGAGGATTTCCCGTTTGACCTCGACAGCGGCGACACCGCGCAGAAGACGAACATCCTGCTGCCGGAGCTGTCCCTCGGCCTGCATGCGGTGCGGGTTTCGGCCAACGAAAACGGCATGGTCCCGGAGTCGAACTTCGCCAACAACTCGGCGGAACAGAAACTGATGGTGCTGAAGGCCGGCACGAACGTCGTCACCGGGATCGGGGAGGTTGAGTCCGGGAGCGTCTCCGAAGACGATTATGTCGCGGCGGGGGCACAGATCCTTGTTCAGGACGGGGGCGTTGCCGAGGGCACGATCATCCTCGGCAAAGCCCCGAACGGCTCTTCGGGCGG
>JAFYBD010000279.1 GCA_017540385.1 Lentisphaeria bacterium | reverse complement strand
GACGCGCGGGAGCGCGTCCCGCCCGCCTGTTGTGCTGATGCCGCTCGGGCACATCTCCGGGTTCGGACGCTACGCCTCCTGCGGGATCCTCTGCATGCTCTCGTCGTTCGTGGGATACGTGCTGCTCGGCCTGATCCTGAGCTGGCGCACGCGCCTCGCGCCGCCGCCGTGGCTGTGGGTCATCATCTTCGAACTCGTGGCGAACATCGCGCCGTGGATCCCGGTCTCCATCGAGGGCAGCCTGAACGACCTGCCGAAGGCGTACCACGTGGCGATGATGGTCCTCTCCCCCTCCTACAGCTTCGTCGCGATCATCGACAGCCCGCGCCGTTATGCCGTGCAGGCCTGCATCATCTCGCTCGTGCTCGTCGGGGTGCTCTACCTGATCCTCTTCCCGGCCATCGTGAAGGCGTTCAAGCTCCACCGCTACCCCGAACACGCCATCAAGCAGCCGACCGCCGAAATGCTGAAGAAACCGTAAGCCATGAACTCGTCCGGGATCGTCAACTCCATCGCGCCGCGAACCTCCTCGAAACAGGGGGCGTGGGACGCTTTGCGCCGATTCTTCGACATTTGGGGCGACCCGGAGAAACGCGACACGACCTGCTGGAACAACTATTATTACTATTACCGGCAGATCGCCCAGCACACCGCCTCGATCAGTCTCCGGCGGCTGAAATGGATCGCAATCCTCTTCCAGGCGTATTTCTTCGTCCACATGGGGATGCCGCTCCTGGTGATGGCGTTCCGTAAAAAAGTGGTGGCGGGCGAGTTTTACCGTCTCGCGGCGGCCAGCTCGTCGATGCCGCCGATCCTCCTCGTCGTGGTCCTCTTCCTGATCCCGACCGTGATGGTCGGCAACGCCTTCAAGCTCAGGCAGGCGGTCCGCGGCCTCATGACCTCGCGCGCCAAGGAGCCGCCCCTGCTGTCCCATCTGACGCAATACACCACGCACTCCGGCCTGGTCTTCGGCGCCCTCCAGAGCCTGTTCTACACCTGGTGCCGGTTCGCGCTGTACATGCTCCCGGCCATCCTGACGTTCTTCGGGATCCTCGTCTACTCGTTCGTGTGGATCGCCGCACACAACGAAGTGACGGAGAGCAATGCCACGGGCGCCGTGTACCTCGCCGTCCACCGTATCGCCGAGGCCCTGCTGCATCAGGATGCGAACTGGCTCGTTCCGAGCGTGCTGGTCCTGCTGGTCACGGTCTGCGTGTTCTTCCTGATGCAGTTCTTCTGCTACCGGCTCGACACGCTGGCGATGATGCTCTATATCGGCTGGCTGGGCGTGGTCATCCTGATCGAACAGTTTGCCACCATCGTGCTCCACGGCAAAACCGCAGGCGAGAGGGAACCGGTCGTGCATTTGATGACGATCCTGTTCATCCCGGCCTGTCTCTTCGCCATGGCGTATTTCGTGCTCGCGGCGGCGGACACGATGCACTATGGACTCGGGAAACAGGCGAAATGGCTGCGCGGTCTCCAGCTGCTGATGGTCTCGACCGGCCTCCTGCTGTTTTTCAACATCCACGTGTTCATACGAAACGGCGTACTCCACGACAACACCGCCTCGCAGCTGGCGTTCCTCTGGACGGCCCTCGGGGTGTTCGGGCTGCTGTGCGACTCGCTCGCTCTGGCGACGCCCCGGGCGAAACACCTCTGCGAGCTTCACGCCTCGCGGCTCTTCCCGCTGAAACTCTTCGACGTCTCCTCGCCCCTGACCCTGCTCCCGATCCTCGCGCTGGAATTGCTCGTGATCGTGGCGGCGGTCATCCTCCTCGGCCGGTACCAATTCCAGTACGGATCGTTCTGGAAGGATTTCGCGTTCGCTCCCGGCCTCATGCCGATCAAAAACATCTGGAACGCCCTGATGACGGATAACTGGACGCTCCGCCTGCTGCTCACCATCATCCTGATCGTGTGCAGCGTGATCCACCTCGTGCTCGGGATCATGATCCGGTTCGGACGCTCCAATCCGCAGATGAAGGAGCCGTGGAACTTCTATGTCCGGTTCAACGGCGTCGTGATGGCGGCCGTCGCCGTGGGGTACATCTTCTTTGGCGGGATTCTGCGGAAACCGATCCTGATCGTCCTCTTCTATCTCGTCTCCATGATCGTCCTGCTCATCCTCGCCCGCGACCGCAAAACCTCCAAAACCAAACAGAAGGACGCCGCATCATGACCGCTCCGGCTTACACCACGATTCCGTATTACCGGGGAGCAGTCGAACGCGCCCTCGCGGCTGCCGGCGGGCTCGAACTCACCGCCCCGGCGCAGATTTCCGGCGTGGACGGACAGCGCATCGGACGCAGGAGCGGCAACGCCCTGGAGTTCTCCGAGTACCGCGAGTACCGCCCCGGCGACGATCTCCGCCGCATCGACTGGCGCGTGTACGCCCGGAGCGAACAGCTCATGATCAAGCAGTATTCCGAGGAGATCGACCCCCGGTGCGACGTGATCCTGGACCATTCGGCGTCCATGGCGGTCACGGAACGCAAGGCGTGCGCGGCCATCGCGCTCACGGTCATGTTCACCACGGCCGCCGCGAACTCCGGGTTCTCCCTGAATCTCTGGCACGCGGCCGACCAATTCCGGCGCGACCCGACCCCGTCCGATCCCTTCCAGTGGGACTTCCCGCCGTTCGAAACGCCGTTCAGTCCGTCCGCCGTGCCGGACTCGTTCTCCGGCCCGTTCTTCCATCGCGGCATCCGCATCCTCGTGACCGACCTCATGGGGCCGGACGATCCGGCGTCGGTCCTCTCGCGCCTCGCAGACGGAGCCAAACGCACCGTCGTGGTGATGGTGCTGGACCCGGAGGAACTCGAGCCCGCGCCGGACACGAACGTGATGCTGATCGACGCCGAGACCGGGGAGGAACGCGAACTCGTGCTTGACGAAGGCGCGCTGGCGCGTTACCACGAACGCCTCGAGAACCATCGCGCCATGTGGGCCGCGGCCGCCGCGTCGCGGGGCGTCCTGCTCCTGCCGCTTTCCGCCTCGGATTTCT
>JAFYBD010000278.1 GCA_017540385.1 Lentisphaeria bacterium | reverse complement strand
GGTACGCGCTGTTCGTGGTCGCCATGAACGAGGACCCGAACGTCTTCCCGCCGAACATGGTCCTCATCTACGATTCGAGGAAGAATTCCCCGCCGGTGTGGGGACCGTACGTCGAGGAGTTCCTCGTGTTCGCAGTGGTCCGCCCCGAGGACGCCTGACCGCCGCTCAATCCTCCGCGAACGTATGCAGGGAGTACGGCGGCAGGACCATGTCCAGCCGGTCTTTGCCGAACTTCACGCTCACTGTCGCCTCCCGTTGCCGGTCGCGGTTGCCCGCCACGACCACGTCTTTCCCCCCGGGCGTGAGGAACACCGCCAGCGGCGTCCGGTCGAAACTCCCGGCCGCGTAGAGCAGTTTCGTCCCGGCTGTCACGAAGTGCGCGTAATGCTTCACCGCATAATATTCGGGCGTGAGCTCGAACGTCTTTTCCTTCGAGTTCACGCGGATCAGCGCGTTCTGTTTCCAGCCCCACGCGCTCGCGCCGTCGTCGCACAGGATCACGTTCCAGAACGTGTACTCTTCGCAGCCGAGTCCGAGGTACGTGTTGATGAGCGAGAACGTATGATGCGCGCCGCGCCAGTCGAATTTGCCGTCGCCGCACTCGCTCTCCGTCTGCACGACCTTCAGCCACGGATACTTGTTCCGCACCTCGCGGATGATCTGCGAGCCCTCCCACTGGAATCCGATCCCGGCGAACAGGTCTTTCCCCCGCACGTGCGGGTCGGACAGGATGCCGTCGACCTCGTCGAACCGGTTCGTGTTGATGGTCCCGAGGTAGAGTTCGACCCCGGGGTGCTTCGACTTCAGGGCGGGCGCGAGGTATTCGGCGTTGAAGAGCGCCGCGCCGGACGGCGTCCACGGGCATCCGGGGTAGGGGGTGTAACTGTACGCCTCGTTCTGGTACATCACGCGTTTGATCGGGATCCCGTACCTGCCGAACTCCTCAATGTAGCGGCAGAAATACTCCGCGTAGGCCTTCAGGTAGCGCGGGTCCTGGATCATGAAGTCCTGGCTCGCGACGAGGTCGGGGAACTTGGCCCGGTCGGGCTCCGCGGCCGGGTCCTGCCCCTGATGCAGCAGGTAATTGATGCGCCGGTCCATGGTGTTGTAGACGCTGCTCAGGACCGGGTAGTCGTGATTGATCTTCATCCACGCGGGCGGGGACCACGGGGAACACCAGAACCACAGGCCGGGGTTGTATTTCTGCGCGGCGTGGATGTACGGGACGATCGTGGCGAGGTCGCGGGTCATGTCGAAGTGCCGGAGCTCGAAATCGCCCGCGACTTCGCTCGCGCTGTACCAGCTGCGGGCGTAGTCGTTCGCCCCGAGCGAAATCCTCCCGTGCGTGTATTTGAGGTCGCCGTCAGGCGCGAAGATGCGTTTCAGCAGGTCGTTCCGCTGTTCCTCCGGCAGGACCTGGAGCGCGTCCCAGCCGAGCTCGTTGAAACACGTCCCCCAGCCTTTGAACGTCACGAGGGGCGCGGCGGAGTCGTCGACCGCGACGACGGATTCGGTTTCGTCCTCCCCGGATTCGACGGTCATCTGTTCGCTCCTGGTCCAGTACCCGCCCCGTTCGCTGCTGGAGTAGTGCGTGAACGAACGCGCCGGGGCCATTGCCGGGGTCAGCAGGAGAGCGAAAATGAGGAGAGATGCGGTGCGGGTCATGGGGAGTCCTTTTCAATGGTTGCGGGGCATATCCGAGGCGGGGGAGGGCGTTTTCATGAGGTCGTCCGGAAACGGTGATTCGAGGCGGATGCGCGCGCTGGTGAACGGGTGCCGGAATTCCAACACCGCGGCATGGAGCGCCTGCCGCGGGAACCTCAGCAGGGCCATGTCCCCGGCGGTCAGCGCGCCGTCCCAGATCTTCAGGAAGAGGCGTTCGTCGGGACCGTAGAGCTTGTCCCCGGCGAGCGGGAATCCGAGCGAATGAAGCGTCGCGCGCACCTGATGCTGTCGGCCGGTCCCGAGGATCGCCCGCACGAGCGTCATGTCCGGCGGGACGTGCGATTCTTCGATCAGCTCGGTCGAGGCGGTTTCGGCGGCCGGATCGGACGCCGCTTCGGCGGCTTCCGGCGAGTCCGCGAAGACGAACCGTTTCTTTTTTGCGACCGCGCTGGCCCGGTCGTGCACGAGGAAGCCCTCCGCATGCACGCGTCCCCGGAAGTCGCCGGTCACGAGCGCGAGGTATTCCTTGTGGACGGGCGTCGCGCCGTTGTCCATGGCTGCGGCGGCCCGGCGCGTCCGTGCGGCGACGACCAGCCCGGAGGTTTCCCGATCGATCCGGTGCACGAACCGGAGTTCGCCGTATTGCTGTCCGGCGAGGTGCCACAGGGTGTGACGAAAAAACGGCCCGGTCGGGTGGACGCAGAGGTTGCCGGGTTTGTCGAGCACGAGGAGATCGGCATCTTCGTAGACCGTGCGGAAATTCAGCTCGGCGTCGGGTTCCGGCGTCTCCGGCGGGAAATACTCCACGCGGTCGTGGCGCTTCAGGATCGTCTCGGGGCGCGCGGCAACGCCGTTTACGGCCACGAGACCGGCTTCCGCGGCCGCGACCCAGCCCGCGCGGTCGAAACGCCTGAAATGCGCCGCCAGGTAATCGGGCAGGGCGGTCCCGGCGTCGGCTTCGGCCGCATGGCTGTACAGTCTCCGGCGCGCGAGCTTGTCTGCGAAATCCCCGTCCATCGTTTCCGCCTCAGGACTGGAGCGCCCGCTTTTTCTGTTCGAGCTCTTCCCAACGGGCATACAGGCCGTCGATCTTCTCCCGGAGCTCGTTCAGCTCCTTCTGCAGCGCCGCCGACTCCGACCCGTGCGTCGCGAAGAAATCGGGCGCGGAGAAGACCGCCTCGATCTCGGCCGCACGTCCCTCGAGACGTTCGATCTCGGGCTCGAGTCCGGCGAGCTCGCGTTCCTCGTGATAGGAGAGCTTCTTCGCGGGGGCTTTCGGTTTCTGCGGCGCGTCCTTCTTCTTCGGCGCGGCGGGAGCGTCCTGTTTCAGGCGGTTCGCGCGGTGTTCGGCGTAGTAGTCGTAATCGCCCGGACCGGCGAACAGATGTCCGCCGGGTTCGAACGCGATGATGTGCGTGCACACGCGGTTCAGGAAATACCGGTCGTGACTTACGACGGCGAGGCATCCGGTGTACCCGATCAGCGCCTCCTCCAGCACGCGCATGGTCGGCAGGTCGAGGTCGTTGGTGGGCTCGTCGAGGATCAGGAAACTGCCCCCGGACTTCAGGATCTTGGCGAGGCAGATGCGGGCGCGTTCGCCCCCCGACAGACGGTCGATCCGGGTGTTCACGCGGTCGTCCTCGAAGAGGAACCGCCGGAGATAGCCGCGGATGGAGACGCGTTCGTCGCCGAGGTTGACGAACTCGTGCCCCTCGCCGATCTCCTCTAGCACGGTGTGATTCGGGTTCAGCTCGAGATGCGACTGCCCGATGTAGTTGAACGCCACGGTCGGCGCGACCTCGACTTTGCCTGCATCGGGCGTCATGCGCTGCGTGATGAGCTGGAGCAGCGTGGTCTTGCCCGCTCCGTTCGGCCCCACGATCCCGACGCGCTGCCCAGCCTCGAATTCGAACGAAAAATCGCGGATGAGCTGTTTCCCGCCAAGCGCGTGCGACACGTTTTCCAGGCGGACCACCTGATTCCCGAGCCGGCCGGCCTTCGGGATGATGAGCTCGGTCACGCCGATGCGGTCGGGTGCGGACTGCGCCGCGGTCTCCTCGTAACGCTTGATCCGGCCGAGGTTCCGGCGCAGACGCGCCTTCGGCGAACGCCGCACCCATTCGATCTCGCGCCGCAGAAAGCTCTGGCGTTTGTACTCCGCCTGATCCTCGCGGTATTCGCGCGCCTCCTTCGCCGCCAGGAAATCCGCGTAGGACCCCTCGCACGAATAGAATTTGCCGTGGTCGAGCTCCACGATGCGGGTCGCGATCCGGTCCAGGAAGCACCGGTCGTGGGTCACGAAGAGACATGCGCCGCGGTATTCGGCGAGGTAATCCTCGATCCATGTGACGGAACCCACGTCCAGATGGTTGGTCGGTTCGTCGAGCAGCAGCAGGTCGGGCTCGGACACGATGGCGCGCGCGAGCATGGTCTTGCGGAGTTCGCCGCCGGAGAGCGTCCCGCAGAGGGCGTCGCCGGGCGGGAGCCCGAGCTTCTGCGAAGCGGTTTCGATCTTGCGTTCCGGGTCCCACGCGTCGTGCAGCGTGAGGATGCGTTCGAGGTTTTCCTGTTCGGCCGACCCCGGCCGCAGTTCATTGAGCCGCCGGTGGATGCCGTTGAAATACTCCAGTCCCTCGGCGATTGCGTCGTGGACCGTGACCTCGCCGAACCTCGTGCAATCCTGTTCCATGCAGGCGATGCGCAGGCCGCGGGCGCGGGTGATCTCGCCGGAGGAGGCCGATTCCGTCCCGGCCACGATCCGCATGAACGTCGATTTGCCGCTGCCGTTCCGCCCGACCAGCGCGACGCGTTCGTCCGCGTGAATGGAGAGGCGCGCGTCGTCCAGCAGGATCTGGGTTCCGATGGCGAGGTTCAGGCCCTCGCAGGTCCAAAGTACGGGTCCGGCCATGGTATGTTCAGTTCGATCAGTTGTCGAAATCCGTCGCGATGGATTCCCAGTCGTCTTCCAGGTCCTCGATGCGCTGTTCGAGGTCCTCGCGTTCGCGTCCCTCGGGCAGGTCGGCCTGATTGTTCAGCAGCGCGAGCGTGTCGATGATGGCGCGGTGGAGGCGTTTGATGCGCGGCGTGAAGCGTTTGAGCTTCTCCTCGTCGGCCCCGGCGAGCATGGCGCGGGTCATGGCGATGCGCGAATTGTCGAGCTCGATCAGCCGCGACCGGATGGGCGCTTTCGGTGCGTCCTCGCCGGGATGGTACGCTTCGCTGCACGCTTCCCAGTTCTCGTCCAGGAAGTTCAGGAACGCCACCTCCTGCGTGTCGTCGGCGAAATCCTTGTCGATGAGGTCCAGGATCGACGCGCGGAACGAATTGAAGTCGGTGCCGTTCGCGAGCGCCTCGAATGTGAAGGCGTAGAGCTCGACGTACCCGATCGGGGCGTTCACGTCCGACAGGATCGCGTCCAGCGACTCCAGATGCCCGGTCGAGGCGGAGAAATCCTCCGGCGAGAGACCCGGCACCGGATCGCCGTCCTTCGGCGCGCCGTCGCGGGATTCGCCGTGGACGTGTCCGTGATGGTCGTGATGGTCGTGATGATGCCCGCAGCCGCAGGAGTCGCCGTGGCCGTGCTCGTGGTCGTGTTCATGCTCGTGTTCATGGATCGGCTGGGGGCCGCCCGGCTCGTTGGTCTCGTCCAGCGGCACGATCAGCGTTTCGCCGTCCTGATTGCACAGCGTGATCTCCTGCATGCCCCGGTGGAATTCGTCGAACGACACCGAGGGATGCGCGAGGAGGTCGTTTCCGGCCGTGTAGGCGTAGAAGAACCCGGCCGCGAGCTGGTCGGTGAGCGTGAAGTAGTTGTAATTCCTGCGCCAGACTTCGATGAGCGCGGCTTCGTACTGCTCGATCCACTCGAATTTGTCGTTGCGGCTCGCGTCGAGTTCGGCCGGGCGGTATTCGAGCGAGAACCGCCCCTCGGCCGCGTCCTCGACGGTCAGGATCACCATGTCGCCGGGGCGGAAGTTGGTCGCGAGGTAGAAGTCGTGCATGTGGAACGCCTCGACGTCGAGGGGCGTGTTACGGATGTTTTTCGCCGAACGCAGCCGGATGTAGTTGTCGTGCGATTCAGCGGCGAACGTGTCGAGCATGCCGCCGTGGCCGAGCAGGAGATAATACGGCGCGAGCTTGCCGAAATCGCTGCGGATGGTCGTGAGCCGGAGCGGCTCGTTGGCGCCGGGGACGAAGATCTTGAACTCGTCGGAGCCCAGTTCGCAGGGGTTGAACGCCTCGAACCGGTCGCCCGGCAGCAGGATGCCGTTTATGAGCTCCAGGTCGGACGGGATGATCTTGAACCGCGCGCCGTTGAAGAATTTCGTCCGGAGCGCGCAGTGCCCCTCCACCTCGAAGATGCGGTGGTCGTCGCGGATGAGCGTGCGGACGCGTTCGAAGAGGTCCTTTTCGCGTCCGGCGTCGCAGTCGATGCGGCCGGCGATCTCATGCGCGCCTTCGTCGAGCTCGAAGCAGCCCCGGACTTTGCTCCCGGCGTAGTCCAGCAGCGCTTTGTCGTACTGTTCGTGCTGAGCGTTCGAAAAATAAAGCATGGTCGTGTCCCCCTGAAACGGATGCCGTCAGAATGCGAATTTCGGCATCTTGGAGAGTTTGTTGAAGAGGAAATCGGCGAGCGCGGCCTTCAGCTGGTCCTGTTCCCAGGTCTTCACCGTCTCGATGTCCACCGCGTCCTTCAGTTCGAAATCCCCGCTCTTCACCCGGTTCAGCCGGTAGAGCGCCGCGCCGCAGCCGAGCACGTCGCCCACGTCGGCGCACAGGGTCCTGATGTACGTGCCTTTCGAACACGACACCACGAAGTCGACGTAGGGCAGGTCGAACCGCTCGAACGTGATGGAGTGGATGGTGATGGGTTTCGGTTCGCGCTGGACCTCCACGCCCTTGCGCGCGAGCTCGTAGAGGCGTTCGCCGTTGTGCTTTACGGCGGAGACCATCGGAGGCGTCTGCATGATGTCGCCCCGGAACTTCAGGAACGCCTCGCGGACCTGTTCCTCCGTGAGGTGGGAGGTGTCGCAGGTGGAGAGGACCTCGCCGTCCATGTCCTGCGAATCCGTGCGGGTCCCGAGGAGCGCGGTGCCCTCGTAGACCTTGTCCTCGCCGGAGAATTTCTGGCTGAACTTGGTGAACTTGCCGAAGACGATGACGAGCAGGCCTGTGGCGGCGGGGTCGAGCGTGCCGCAGTGGCCGACTTTGACGCAGTTGAATCTGGCGCGGAAGAACCCGACCACGTCGTGGCTGGTCCAGCCTTTCGGCTTGTTGACCAGCAGGATGCCGTTCTGGGTGAATGGCGGCAGTCTGTGCCGTCCGGGATCATGTTTCATGGTTCAATTCTTTCCTGACATGGCGGGCGAGCGCTTCGGCCGCCTCCGCCTGGTTCTTTGCGAAAACGGAGCATCCGGCGGCCATTTCGTGGCCTCCGCCCTTGAGTCCGCGGGCGATCCTGCCGGCGGAGACGGTCGGGTCCTTCGACCGCAGCGAGACGCGGAAGATGCCGGGCGCGGACGTCGGTTTGATGATGGCGGCCACGATCACGCCCTGAATGCCCCGGACCAGCTCGATCAGCTGTTCCGTGTTCCGCAGGTTCACGTCGTATTTCTCCAGCAGTTCGCGTGGGATCGACAGCCAGGCGTACTTGCCCCCGAACGCGGTCTGGACGTTCGCAAAAAGCTCGCTTTCGAACCGGACCATGTTCAGCGGTTTCGAGAGATACACCTCGTTCACGATCCGGTCCTGATCGGCCCCGAGCGCCAGCAGTTCGGCGGCGACCCGGTGGGCCTCCGCGGTGGTGTTCGTGAACCGGAAGCATCCGGTGTCGGTCATCACGCCCAGCATCAGCAGCGTCGCGGATTCGGGCGAAATCTTCCAGCCCTGCGAACGCGCAAACCGCGCGACGAGTTCCGCCGTCGAACTCGCCTCCGGGTCGAGGCAGGTCAGGTCGCCGAACATCTCGTCGTCGGGGTGATGGTCGAACGTCACGACCGGGACCGTGACGGACGCGAAATCCGCCGGGCCCAGCTGCATGCGCTTCACCGTGGAGGCGTCCACGTTCAGCACCATCGAATATTTCGTGTTGATCTCCTCCGCCGTGAATTCTGCGGACGGGAACGGCAGGAACGACCGGTAGCAGTCCGGCATCTGCGCCGCAAGAAAAAACTCTGCCCGGAATCCATTGTCCCGCAG
>JAFYBD010000277.1 GCA_017540385.1 Lentisphaeria bacterium | reverse complement strand
TGCCAGAGCGGCAGGCTCGAGCCGCCGAACCCGTGGCCGCCTTCGGTGAACTCGAGGTATTCGACCGGGACCTTGTGCGCCTTGAGCGCTTCGACGTACATGCGGCTGTTGTCGACCGAAACGAGCTGGTCCTTCGTGGAATGGCAGACGAACGCCGGGGGAGTCTTGTCCGTGACCTGTTTTTCGTTCGAGAGCAGGTCGATGAGCTCCTGCGAGGGGTTGTTGCCGAGCAGATTGCGCTTCGTACCGCCCTCGGTCTTCGCGGTCATGGTGATGACCGGGTAGAGCAGGACCTGGAAATCGGGGCGCGAGGACATCTTTTCGATCGGGTCCTCGGACTTCGCGTCGCCGTCGTCGAAATGCGTCGCGATCGTGCTGGCGAGGTGGCCGCCCGCGGAGAATCCCATCACGCCGACCTTCTTCAGCTCCACGCCGCGGGTCTTGGAGTCCGCGCGCACCTTGCGGATCGCCTGCGCCGCGTCCTGAAGCGGGAGCGGATGGCGGTTCGGGTTGATGCGGTAGGAGAGCACCACGCCGGTGACACCGAATCCGTTCAGCCACTTCGCGACGTCGTATCCCTCGTTGCCCTTCACGAGCATCCCGTAGCCGCCGCCGGGGCAGATCACGACGACCGTGCCGTTCGGCTTCTCCGGCACATACCAGCGAAGCGACGTCTTTTCGGCGTTTGCGCCGCCCTCCCCGGCTTTCCACAGGGGGACGTCCGCGGGTTCGGCGGCGGTTGCGGCCGAAATGGCCGAGAAAGCGAGACAGCAGAGAGCGAAACCGAGTTTACGGGCGGTACGGGTCATGGCGAAATCCTTTCCTGTGGAACATTGAAATAGTTCAGACTATAAGATAGCACGTTTTTTCATCTTTGCAAACGCGGAATCAATCGGCGGGGGACGTCGAAGCGGGCGCGGACTCCCCTGCTCCGTCCGGAGCCGGGAGGATCAGGCGCAGGCGGACGGGGACGGTCTTCGGTTCGCCCCGGAGTTTCCGGTACCAGGCAGGTACGGCGCGGGGGATATCCATCATGCGGACCTCGCCGAACCGTTCCGGCGGGATGAACTGCAGATTGGCGTTCATCTCATCTACCGCGCCGTGCCGCTCGTCGCGTTCGTCCCAGACCATCACGCCGCCGCGCCGGGCGACCTCCTCCGGGTCGACCCACTGGCTCTGTGTGACGTCCGCGCAGAAAAACGCCTCGGGCGCTTCCGGCGAATAGACCGAAACGGCGCAGGAACCGACCCTGTCCGCCACCACGAACGGCAGCGGATCGGGCGAGACTTCGTGCCACAGAGCGACGGCCGCGGCGGCGACGGTGTGTCCGGGATAATTCTCGTAGTCGCAGCCTTTCTTCTGGTAGCCCTGACGCTCCAGCGAACGGATCACGAAGATCACGCCGAAGATGAACCCCATCAGGAGGATCGCGGCGGTGTACGCCCGCGCCTTCATGCGGGTCAGCCGCGGCGACCACGCCAGGAAGAGCCACACGCCCAGGAACGGGAAGCACGGCACGAGCCAGGAGTAGTTGATCTTGCCGCCCGTCACGAGGGAGAAGAACAGCGCGGAGCCCATCATCCCCCAGCAGCAGGACCACACGAACACGCGGTCGAACGCGGAATAACGCGGGCGCTCGGCACGTTTGCGCCGCCACGGGAAGAACAGCGCGAAGAAGATGATCGCCACGCCGAACACGGTCGCCGCACGGTCCAGGGCTTTCAGCGGGCGGGTGAAATGGTCTGACAGCGCGACGACCGTATCCTCGCCCTCCAGTGCGGCGCGTCCGAACGCATAGTGGAACGGCTTGAAATCGTTCGAGAAAAGCCACAGGACATTCGGCAGGACCACCAGCACGAACGGGATCACGGCCAGATAGGTCACTGGCCTGCGGAAGACCGCCCTGCCCTCTTTCGTGAAGATCAGCGGGATCAGCACGCTCACATACATCGCCGGGGCGAAATACTTCACCATCAGGGACAGCCCGGCGAAAAACCCGGCCCCCAGCCAGTACAGCCAGCGGCGGCGTTCGTCGCCCCGGACGCCGAGGTAGACGCACAGCATCGTGAGCGGCCAGACGGCCAGCTCCATCACGTCGTCGCAGAGTTCGGTCGCCTTGATGCCGTAGAAATTGACCAGCAGCAGCGTGAGGGCGGCCAGAAACGCCGTCCGGGGCGGCAGGATGCGTTTCGCCACCTGATAGACGCAGAGTATCCCGACGAACACGCAGACCTGACTGGCCAGAAAGCTCGAGAAGAACGCCTTCCCGCTGAGATACCACACCCCGACGCCGAAAAACGGCCCGGCGTAGGGATTCTTGTCGAACCCGAACTGGAAATGACGCCCCCAGACGATGTTCTCCAGCACGTCGACAAAGTCGTTCGCGAGCGAGATGCAGGGCAGCACGGTCCAGAAGACCATCCAGCCGATCAGGATCGCGAGCAGCATCCGCGTGTATTGTGCGGTACTTTCACCCGTGTCGTCGGGTTCATCGTCGAAGAGATAATGGCGGATCAGGGAAAGCACGCGCGAAGGCGTTTTCTTTTCTTCTTGTCTGGAGGTGTCGTTTGTCATGATTCGGGTCGTGTTCTCGAAAAATTGTCAATTATCATAAGATAGCACGTTTTCCCGACTTTTGCAAGCCCATGATCGGACCCGCCGGAACCCGCCTCCTGCCCGCGACCGCCAACAGCAGGAGCCGGCGCATGACTTCTTCCGCCCGGGCCCCGGCTTGACAAAGACGCGCATTTATGGTATAGTAAAGTTTTTCCTGT
>JAFYBD010000276.1 GCA_017540385.1 Lentisphaeria bacterium | reverse complement strand
GATGCCGGTGCCGGAGATGATCGTGTCGTAGTCGTTCATCTTGCCGGGACGGTCGAGCGCTTCGACCATCTCGTCGATGTAGGGCATCATGGGAACCGTGGTCGTCACGATCAGGATCTGGCGTTTGTTGGCGGCGTCCTCCATGCAGGAAACGCTGGAATTGCCGTCGAAACGGATGGCTGCGCTCTTCACGAACGGGGCCAGGTCGACAGCTTTCGTGTGCTCCAGCACATACGACTTGCTGACCATGAGCTTCTGCGCATCATCCTGCACGAACGTAATGGTCTGTACTTTTTCGCCGTCTTCGATTTCCGCAGTTGTCTCTTCCTCGGGGTTCTGGGCGAACGCGGGGAGCAGGACGCCTGCCGACATCAGGGCGACCAGAGTTGTTTTCACCAGGGGATTCATTGTTGTGTCTCTTTCCTTTTTTTTGGGGTGTGGTGAATTGGTTATTCGATTGTTGGTGGGTTCGAAATGCGCGGGAGGCAGCCGGCCATGGAAACGGTCCAGGACTCCGTGAAGGTCGAACACCGCCCGCGTGTGGGGATTTCCTGACCGGCGGACGACCGGCGGAACGAACTGGCATCGTCCTGCATGGAGCAGGAAGCGTGCCAGATCGTTTTCCGCCCGGAAACGGAGACGCGGATGGAAAAAGATGTAAAAAACGCGCGTGCATTTTTCACAGTGTGGAAACGTGTTGCCGCGCCAAAGTTAGGCACAGCTAACTTTCCAGACAAAAAAACACAATCGGACGGGTCGTTCCGTTCAGACATGGCCGATTCATGACGGAAAGCGGTCCCAACCGGGGAACCGCCTTGTTTCCCCAGTGATCCGCTGTTCGTCGTCGATCTAAGGCTGTCGTTCATGTTTTGTTTTCTCTAACTTCGGTTTCAGCCGCTCCCGCATGGTGCTTTTGAGGCGGGACAGGCTTCCTTTTATCAGATTACGCCATTTAATATACCACGTTTTTCGGGGTTGTCAAGAAGCTCGGACTAACTTTTTTCAAAAAAAAGCGGGCGACACAACAAAAAAAGTACGGCAGACGCGACTTTTTTCTTGTTTTTTTCGCGCGACGTGCTAAGATATGAATAGATTGAAACGTCTAATCTGCGATTGAATACCCAACCGTTCATCAGGAAAGGATCGCCTCATGAAATACACCATTCTTCTGACAGCAGCCACATTCCTCGCGGCCGCCGGCGCTTTCGCGGCCGGCCCCGACGACCTCAAACCGAACCTGCCCGACCCGGACGCTCCGGTCGAAATCCGCGTGACCACCGGCGACGCCGGAAAGGAGATCAAGGCGAAGGTCGGCGAATTCATCGTGATCGAGATGGACAACAACGTCATGGCCGGGAACACCTGGATCTGGACCGAAATGCCCGGCCGGAACGACTCCGTGCTGGAAGCGCAGGAAAGCACGAAAGCCGACCCGAAGCGCCCGACCTCGGTCGGAATCGACGGCAAGGTGTATTTCCGTTACCTCGTGAAGGACGCAGGCACCGCCGAAATCAGGCTCGCCTACACCCGTCCGTGGGAAGGCAGCGGCACGCCCCAGCGGCTCTTCAACGTGAAGATCGTCGCGGAGAAGGCCGCAGCCGGAAAGACCGTGGTGCTGGAAACGAAGGACAACGGCGCTTCCGTGACCGTGAAGGCCGGCGACACCGTGCAGGTCAAGCTCAGATCCAACCGCACGACCGGGTATTCCTGGGCGGAGCTCAAGGATAAGACCGACGCGAAGGTCCTGAAGTCCGACGGCGGCAGCTACGAGGTCAACGCGCATCCCGAAGGCATGGTCGGAGTCGGCGGCGTCGAGACGTTCACGTTCACGGCCGTCGCCCCCGGCAGGACCGAGATCGCGCTCGGTTACGCCCGCCCCTGGGAGAAGGACAAGGAGCCCGCGCAGTCCTTCAAGGCCACCGTGGTCGTCGAGGCCGCGGATGCCGCGCCCGTGACCGCCGCGACCGATGCGAAGGAATTCGCGCTCGGCGACGGGGATTCCGGCAAGTCGCTCGAACTCCGCGTGGGCGACACGGTGAAGCTCGTCCTGGACGCCAACCCGACCACCGGGTTCAGCTGGAGCAAGATGGACAAGGTCGACCAGAGCATCCTGAAGCTCGAAAAGAACGATTACCAGCAGAACGCCAATCCCGGGCGGATGGTCGGCGTCGGCGGCAAGACCACGATCGTCTACCGCGCCGTGAAACCCGGCACCGCCAAGATCGACCTCACCTACATGCAGCCGTGGGAACCCGATTCCAAGTTCAACACCGACTACACCGTGACGGTGAAGGTGGTGGAGAAATGAGCTGAACTCCGCCCCGGCCCGGGCGGAGCCTTCAAACAAGCCGCAAAGGCATTTTCGGGGACGGTCCGCGCCGTCCCTGTTTTTTCATCGTCATATCGGGCGGGAATCGTGCTGAAATCGGGAAAAAAACCGCATTTTATTCGTAATTTTTGAAAAAGGGTGTATAGTATTATCACTCATCTTTTTCATTCACGGAGCAGATCATCATGACGCTGGAACTTCTCAAAGGCAAAATCCATCGGGCGAGACTCACGGCCTGCGACCTCAATTACGAGGGCAGCCTGTCCATCGACCCCGACTATCTGGACCTCGCCGGAATCCTGCCGTACGAACGCATCCTCGTCGTGAACGCCACGAACGGCAACCGCCTCGAGACCTACGCGATCCCCGGCGAACGCGGCAGCGGCGTTTTCTGCCTCAACGGAGCGGCCGCCCACCTCGGGCGCGTCGGCGACGTCGTGACCATCATGTGCTTCGGCTACTACACGCCGGAGGAAGCCGCCGGCCACGAACCGAAGATCATCGTGCTCGGGGAACACAACGAAGTCCTCGTGCAGCGCCTCGGCAAGAAAGTCATCGAGCGGTAAGGGATCCCCTCACCGCGCCCCCTGCCCCGCTTCATTTTCCCCTCGCCGGAGCAAAAAAACGGCCCCCATGCAGTCTCCTGCACGGGGGTCTTGGTTTTTTATGCTCGTTTGAGCTGACTGTCCGCGCCGCTCACTTGTTCAGCGGCAGATAGGCGCAGTAGTGCTCGTGGTAGACGTTGAAGAGCGGCATCAGCGTGAATTCGCCGGTCGTGCTCTTCGCGGTGAACTCGCCGAACTTCTTGCCCGGCTTGAATGCCTTGATCGCGGTCTCGGCGTCGGCGGCGTCGACGGTCGGGATCGGTTCGCGCGTCTCGGGGCCCCACTGGTCGTTGTAACGACGGAGCGCCGGGTCGTTGCCGGCCTTCGGCGGGATCACGGCCGCGAGGAGCAGCGGACCGTAGAAGAACGCGACGTGCTTGCCGTCCGGGAGAACCTCGCTGTAGAGCGGGAATTCGAATTCGACCTGGACCTTGTCCCCGTCCTGCCACTTGCGGTTGATCGCGACGTAGCCGCGTTCGTCGGCGTCGGCGGCAACCGCCTTGCCGTTGACCTTCACGGTCATTTTCTTCGCCCACGCGGGCTTGCGGAGGTCGAGCGCGAACTTCTTCGCGGACTTCAGGTCGAGCTTGATCTCGGCCTGGTTCGACAGCGGGTACTTCGAGTCGATCTCGAGCTCAAGTCCGAGCTTCGCATCCTTCAGTTCCGCCGCCCAGTACTGGTTCACGGCCACGGAGTCGCCGGACGTGGCGAAGCTGATCTCGGTGTAGCGCTCGGGGTTCTCCATGCCGGACCCGACGCAGCACCACCAGGAGTTGAACTCGGTCGAGAAGACCTTGTAGTGCGGCGAGCCGAGGGAGAGGAAGTAGCCGTATTCGCCGGGCTCGTGCCCGATGTTGGCCGCGATATGGTTCAGGGTCACCTTCTCGGCGAAATCCATCGGCGTGCTGTTCTGGTTCCACTCGAACATGTGCATGGCGAGCTTCACCATGTTGTAGGAGTTGCAGGTTTCCGCCGTGTTCGGCTTGAGCGTGCGCGCCACGTCGTTCATGTCGTAGAAATGCTCGCTCTCGCTGTGGCCGCCGTTTGCGTAGGACCGCTTCGTGGAGACTTCGGTGAAGAAATACTCCGCGCCGGTCTTCGCCTTCTCGTCGCCCTCGACCTCGTACAGGCGCGCCAGTCCGGCGATCTTCGGGATCTGCGTGTTCGCGTGGATGCCGTTGAAGATGTCGCGCTGTTCCTCCATCGCGCCGAGGATGCGGTTGTCGAAGAAGAAACGGCGTCCGGCCTCGGAATATTTCTTGTCGCCGGTGTC
>JAFYBD010000275.1 GCA_017540385.1 Lentisphaeria bacterium | reverse complement strand
GCCGTATTCCGAGGAGGTCGCGCTGTACGTGGTCCACGGACTGCTGCACGCGGCCGGCTACGACGATTTGAATCCGGCGGCGAAACGCGTGATGCGCCGTGCGGAGAAACGTGTGATGCGGGCTCTGCTGCGGGAAAAACTGATCCCGCCGATGGAGCATAAGGAACCGGCGGAATGAACCTGGCGCTGCTCATCCTGTGTTCCATCCTCTTCCTGTGGATTACGGCCGCGTTCGAGGCGATCTCGTCGCTGACCGGCGGCCACATCCTGAAGGTGGCGGAGCGCGACCGGAAACTGGCCGACCGGCTGGAGACCTGGCATGACCGCGAGGAATCGCTGCGCGCGCTCCTGAAACTCATCCTGTGCGTGCTGGCGGCGTTTGCCGGCGTGCTCGCGATGGAGTGGGCGGGGAGCATGGCGCCGGAATTCACGCACCGCTGGGGCTGGCTCGTCATCATGGGCGCGGTCACGCTTCTGACGGTGGCGTCCGAGCTCGCGGCGCGCCTCGTCCTGCTTCGTTTCGACCTGGCCGTGCTGAAGTTCACGATCCCGATCGTGGCCAGCCGGTTTTTCCTTCCGCTCGCGACCCTGATCGAACGCGTCACGATCGCCGGTGACGACTGGCATCGCGCCGGAGCGCCCGACGAACTCGCGTCCGCCGAAGACGAGATCATGAGTTTCGTGGACGGCCCGGACGACGAAAGCGAAGGGCTCGAGGAGGAAGAGAAGCAGATGATCCGGGGCATCCTGGAACTGGGCGGGATGAACGTGCGCGAGATCATGACCCCGCGCGTGGACCTGGCGGCGATCCCGGCCTCCGCGAGCGTGGCCGACGCGAAGAAGCTCTTCATCGAGTCCGGCCACAGCCGCATCCCGGTGTACGGGGCGAGCCTGGACGACGTGAAGGGCATCCTGTATGCGAAGGATTTCATCGACGAACGCAGTCTGGAGGGAAAGACGCTCACGGAGCTGGCGCGCCCGCCGATCTTCATCCCGGAGACCAAGGAAGTCTCGGACCTGCTGCGCCAGATCAAGCTCACGAGCAATCATTTCGCGGTCATCATCGACGAGTACGGCGGGACATCCGGCGTGGTGACGTTCGAGGACATCATCGAGGAGATCGTGGGCGAGATCCACGACGAATACGATACCGCCGACGATTTCGAGGATCAGCCCGAGCGGCTGGAGGACGGATCGGTCGTCCTGGACGCGCGGACGCTGGTCGACGACGTGAACACGGAGACCGGAGTGGACATCGTGGACAGCGAGGAAGCGGACACCATCGGCGACTACATCTGCGCGAAGATGGGCCGGATACCGAAGACCGGCGAGGTCTACGAGGAGCCGGGCACATTCCGCGCGACGGTCCTGCTGGCCGACAGCCGGACGGTCCGCAAGCTGAAGCTGACCCCGATCCGGGACCGGGAAGGAGAACCCGAGCATGCCGAATAAAGCCGACAAAGCCGGAGCGAAGACTCCGAAGAAAAAGCATTTTCTGTTCTTCCGCAACATGATCGTGACGGGCCTGCTCGTGGCCGTGCCGGTGATCCTGTCGCTGTGGGTGGCGTGGTATCTGTATTCGCACCTCACGGGCTGGGGGCTGACCCTGGCGGATACGCTGGGGCTGATGTCCGAGCTGCCGCAGTTCTGGCGGACGCAGATCATCCGCGTGCTCGCGCTGGTCGTGATCCTGACGGCGCTGTTCTTCCTGGGGCTGCTCACGAAGATCACCATCGGGCGCAAGGTCATCGGCAAGGCGCAGTCGCTGCTGCTGAAAGTGCCGCTGGTGAACTTCATCTATTCGACCTGCAAGCAGATCGGCGACACCATCATGTCGTCGAAAAAAGGCAACATGTTCCGCCAGGTGGTCCTGATCGAGTACCCGCGGAAGGGCTGCTACGCGATCGCGTTCATGACGAACGAGAACACCCCGGAGAACAGCGAAGCGGCGCGCAAGCTGGGCAAAGGCGACCTCATCAGCGTCTTCATGCCGACCACGCCGAACCCGACCAGCGGATTCCTGATGCTGATCCCGCGCGAGGAGTGCATCATGCTGGATATGAGCGTGTCCGAAGCCATGCGGCTCATCGTGAGCTGCGGCGCGATCCAACCCGGTTCGGAGCCGGAAGACGATGTGGAACGAGCCTGAACAGACGACGGGAGCGGGGGAGGGGGAACCCCGTCCGTGGACGGTCAGCGAGCTCAACGGAGCCGTGCGGACCATCCTCGAGGAGTCGTTTCATCCCATCTGGCTCACCGGCGAGGTCGGGTCCTACAATCCGTACCGTTCCGGTCACGTCTACCTCACGCTGAAGGACGCCTCGGCGCAGGTGAAGGCGGTGTATTTCAACGGCTCGTCGGCCTGCCGCAGCCTGGGGCTGAAAGTCGGCGACCAGGTGGAGGTGTACGGTTCGCTGTCGCTGTACGAACAGCGCGGCGATTATCAGTTCTACATCCGGCGGCTTCGGATGTGCGGCGTGGGCGACCTGCACCGTCAGTTCGCGCTGCTGAAGGAGAAACTGGCCGCCGAGGGTATCTTCGATCCGGCGCACAAGAAAACGGTCCCGTACATGCCGCGGCGGATCGGCGTCATCAGCTCGCCCTCGGGCGCGGCCGTGAAGGATTTCATGAAGATCGCGCTGGCGCGGTTCCCGAACCTCGAGATCAAGTTGTGTCCCGCTCCGGTCCAGGGGCAGGGGGCGGCGGAGAAACTCGCCCGGGCCGTGCGGTTCTTCAACCGCGTGGGCGGCGTGGAGGTGATCGTGCTGACCCGCGGGGGCGGTTCGATGGAGGACCTGTGGCCGTTCAACGAAGAGGTGCTGGCGCGCGCGATCTACGCGTCGCGGATCCCCGTGGTGAGCGCGGTCGGTCATGAGATCGACTTCACCATCTCGGATTTCGCGGCTGACATGCGCGCCCCGACGCCCTCGGGCGCGGCCGAACAGCTGATCCCGGAGAAACGCGTCCTGACCGACGCCCTGAACGGACTCAACGAACGCATGACCACTGCGGCGCGTTATGCCGCGGAGCGTGCGTCCGGCCGGCTTTCGCGCGTGATGGCGTCGAAGGTGTTCCGCGACTCCATGCGTCTCGCCCTCGAGCGCATGCAGCGCGTGGACATGCTGATGCAGGCGGCGTCGACCGCGTTGACCCGGCGCGCCGACGCGGCTTCGAACCGGCTGGAACGCGTCCGGGCGGAGTTCGAGGCGTACGACCCGTTCCGCATCCTGAACCGGGGCTACGTGTACCTCGCGGAACCCGGGACCGGACGGCAGATCACCGGAGTCGGCGGGTTGCATGAGGGCGCGCGCGTCCGGGCGATCCTGGCGGACGGCGCGGCCGATCTGGACGTGAGAAGCGTCCGTGCGGCGAAGGAGGGGAAGAACGGACGGCGGGAACTGCTGCCGCTGGTGACTGCGGGACCGTTCGGGGAAACGGAACAAACCATCGGGGAAAGGAACGACTGATGAACGACAGACTCGGAAAATGGTTTTTGAAAATGGCGGTTTTGACGGCGACCGCGGGCGCGATCGCCATCATGGTGTTGACCTCGGGCAGCCCGAAAGCGTCCGGCGCGCAGGCCGGTGCGTCGAAGGCCCCGGCCGATCTGATCCGCGTGGCCACGTACAACGTCCGGGGTCCCAACGACCGGGCTCCGAACGCATGGAAGGACCGTCTGCCCCGCATGCTCCGCACGATTCGCGAGAACAAATTCGACCTGATCGGCACGCAGGAGACCCTGCCTCGTGCGATCGGCGACCTCACGTCCGCCCTGAAATTCGAGAGTTTCGGCGTCGGCCGCGACAAGAAGAAGGGCGACGAGCACAACGTGGTGCTGTACGATCCCGAGCGGTTCCGCGTGGTCTCGCAGGGGACGTTCTGGCTGTCCCCGGAGCCCGACACGGCCGGTTCGTCGGGCTGGGATTCCGCTCTGCCGCGCATCTGCACCTGGGGCCTGCTGCAGGACCGGAAGACCGGGAAGCAGTTCGTGATCGCGAATACCCACCTCGACCATCAGAGCTCCATCGCGCGGATCCAGGGCGTGAACGTGATTCTCTCGCGCCTCGCCCCGATGATCGACCAGTATCCTTTCATCCTGACCGGCGACTTCAACTCCACGGCGGACGACATGCCCGCGCGGCGCGTCCGCAACGTGCTCCGCGACGCCCGCGACGCCTCCGAGACCGACCACTACGGGGCCGGCGACGAGACGTTCCACGACTTCAAGGAAAACCGCCGGGAGCGTTCCCACCGGAAGCCGATCGACTTCATCTTCGTGAACAACCGCGTGCGCGTGCTCTCCCACGGCACGATCATGGATTTCCGCGACGGTCTCGCCTCGTCGGACCATTTCGCGGTCACGGCGGAAGTGCTGCTGCTGGACGCGCCCCTGCAGTGAAGGCGATCCGAGGGGGAAAAAGACACTCTGTCAGCGCTTCGGAGGCCGCTTGACGCTCGAACGCGAGGGGGGCTCCGAACGCGGGTCCTCCGGCCAGTTGTGCTTGGGGTAACGCCCCCGCATGTCTTTCCGCACGAGGAAATACGATCCGTCCCAGAATTCGTCGAGATCGCGCGTGATCTGCACGGTCCTCATGGCCGGAGAGAGCAGGTCGAACACAATCGGGACGCGTCCTCCCGCGAGCTTCGGGGAGTGCGCGAGCCCGAACATTTCCTGCAGCTTCACGCGCACCATCGGGGCCGCCGGGTCGGAATAGTCGATGCGGATGCGCGAGCCGCTGGGCGCTTCGAAGCGTTCCGGGGCGAGGGAGTTCATGGACGCGAGCGCCTTCGACGGGAGCATGGCGGAGAAAATGGAGCGGAAATCGAGGTCGGCGAGCTTGTCGAGACGCGAGATGTTTCCGATGTGCGGGCAGAGCCAATCCTCGAGCGTGTCGAGCAGATGCTGTTCCGAGCAGTCCGGGAACCCCTCGCAGCCGTTCGCGTGGAGGAACCGGATGCGGTTCAGGAACTCGGCCTGAGCCGGCGAGAGATGGAGCGCGGCGAGACCGCGTTTGCGGAGCGCCGCGGCGAGCAGGGGAGCGGATTCGCCGGGGCGGAGCGGGACGGGCTTGCGTTCGACCGTGAGCGAACCGACGGCTTTCACCTGATATGCCCGTGCGGAGAGCGATTCGTCGTCCCAGAGGATTTCACGGCGGGTCGCGAAGAGCTCGGGGAGGGCGGATTCGAGTCCGGCGATGTCGAGGGGCAGGGCGAGCCGGATGGTGTTCCGTCCCGCGAGACTGCTGACGTCCGCGGCGGCGAGGTATTCGGAATCGCGGAGCGGGTCGTGCTGCGTCAGGACGGCGGTCTGGCCGTTGGAGAGGAGATATTCCGGGAGCCCCGGCGAACGGCGCCGGGCGATGCGGTCGGGGAAGGCGGCCGCGACGACGGAGGCCAGGTCCTCCGCTGAAGCCGTGCCGGGCTTCGTTCGTGCACGGGGCGGCAATGCGGAATCGAGCTGGGATGCGGCTTTGCGGATGCGGGAGAGCGTCTGGCGGTCGGCGCGCGCGTCGGAAGCGCCGTCCAATGCGGCGAAACGTTCCGCGAGGTCGGCCGTGGCCGGGTTCACGAGCGGGTCGCGGTCGGAGAGGATGGCCGCGATCTGAACGGCGGATTTTCGCATGCCTCGGGCGTCGGCGAAGAGAAGGGCGTTCGCGAGACGCGGATGGACCGGGAGCCTGTGGAGGCGTTTGCCGTGCGGCGTGATGAGTCCGGTCGCGGGATCGACCGCGCCGAGTTCGGCGAGGAGCGAGAATGAGTAGTCGAGCATGACGTCCGGCGGGGGCGTCATCCAGCGGAGCGAGTCGGCCTTGTCCCGAGCGACGCCCCAGCGCGCGAGCTCGAGCGCGAGCTCCGTGAGGTCGGCGTGTTCGATCTCGGGCGGAGCGAAGTCCGGCATGGAGTTCTGTTCGTATTCGTGCCAGAGCCGGATGCAGACGCCGGAATCGGTGCGGCCTGCGCGGCCCCGGCGCTGTTCGGCGGACGCGCGCGAAATCCTGACCGTGCGGAGCTGGTCCATGCCGGTGGCGGGGGAGAAGAACGGTGCCCGGGCGAACCCGGAGTCCACGACGATGCGGACGCGCGGGATGGTGATGCTGGTCTCTGCGACCGGAGTGGCGAGGATGATGCGACGATCGGGCGAGTCTGCGAAGACCCGGTCCTGTTCGGCGGCGGGGAGCGAGCCGTAGAGGGGGAGGACTTCGAAGTCGTGGGTAGCGGAGGCGAGCGCGGCGGCCGTCCTGCGGATTTCGGCTTCACCGGGGAGGAAAACGAGCGCGTCGCCGTCGTGATGCTTCATCGCGTCGAGCACGGCGGCAGCGGCGTGCGGTTCGATCGGTGCGCCGGGTTTGGCGGGTACGTAGGACACCGCGACGTCGAAACACCGTCCCGGGGCGTCGACGACGGCCGCGCCGTCTCCGAGGAGTTTTGCGGCGGCCCGGACGTCGAGCGTGGCGGACATGAGCCCGACCCGGAGATCGTCGCGGAGCACGGACTGCGCGTCCAGCGTGAGCGCGAGCGCGAGGTCGGCGTGAATGTTGCGCTCGTGGAATTCGTCGAAGAGGACGGCGGACACGCCATCGAGCGAGGGATCGTTCTGGAGCATGCGCGTGAGGAGCGCTTCGGTCACGACCTCGACGCGGGTCTCCGCGGAAACGACCGTCTCGAAGCGCGTCCGGTAGCCGACGGTCTTCCCGGGCGGTTCCCCGAGCAGCGCGGCCATGCGGCGTGCGGCGGCGCGCGCGGCGATCCTGCGCGGCTCCAGCATCACGATTTTGCCGGGGGGGAGGACGCCGGGTTCGAGCAGCGCGAGCGGGACGACGGTGCTTTTGCCTGCGCCGGGTTCGGCCGTGACGACCAGGGGGCGGCCGTTCCGGAACGCCTCGGAGATCTGCGGCAGGACCGCGTCGATGGGGAGTCCGGAGCGGATCATGAGAGGCGCTTGACGACTTCGGCGACGAGTCGCGGCATGATTTCGCCGGCCTTTCCGCGGAGGAAGATGTCCGTGGTGTGCGCGGTGAACGCGGATTCCTCGGGGTTGACCTCGATCACGACCGCGCCGCGGCGCTTGGCCGTCTGGGGGACCATGCAGGCGGGCATGACCTCGCCGGTGGTGCCGCTGACGAGGCAGACAGAACAGGATTCCGCATCGGCGAACGACTGGTTCAGGGCGTATTCCGGGATGGATTCGCCGAAGAAGACGATGTCGGGTTTGAGCAGTCCGCCGCAGTCCGGGCAGGTCGGGGGATCGCCCGCGAGGAGTTCTTTGGTCGGCGCGCCCGTGAAAGCGCACTGCGTGCAGCGGAGCCGTCCGAGTGTGCCGTGAAACTCGATCACGTTCTTCGACCCGGCGAGCTGGTGGAGATTGTCGATGTTCTGGGTGACGAGGGAGAACGCCACGCCGAGGCGTTCGAGCTCGGCGAACGCGAGATGGGCGGGGTTCGGGGCGCACTGGCCCCAGAGGTCGTAGAAGATGGAGCGGATTCGCTTCCAGGATTCGACCGGATGGCTCATGAAGTGGTCGATGTCGAAGAAGTCGGGGTTGACCTTCTGCCACAGGCCGCCGGGACCGCGGAAGGGCGGGATGCCGCTTTCGACGGAGACGCCGGCTCCGGTGAAGATGAGGAGGTTCTTTTTTTGCGCGAGGAGGTCGGCTGCGGAGAGGATTGGATCGTCGTTCATGGGAAAAACTCCGGAAAATGTGAAAAAAAACCGATTTAAAATAGGTGTTCAGTTTGTATATTTCAAGACTTGCTCTATCTTTAAAGAGAACTTTTTTTCGGGAAAGGAGTCTCAGACCATGAAACGATATCTCGCAGCGGCGCTCCTGGCGCTGACGTTCGGAGCGGGAGTCTGCGCCGCGGAATTGAAAATCGCAGTCATCGACATGCAGAAGGCGTTCGAGCAGTACGAGAAGACCAAGACCCTGCAGATCAAACTGGACCAGCAGATGGAAGTGTTCCGGGAATATTCGAACCAGCTGAACCAGCAGTACCAGAACCTGCGCAAGCAGTACGAATCCGCGCGGGACGACTCGCAGAACATCGCGTTCTCCGGGGCCGAACGCGAGAGCAAGCGCCTGAAGGCGCAGCAGCTGTACGAATCGCTGAAGCTCAAGGAGCAGGAGCTGTCGAGCTACAAGGAGAGCCGCAAGACGCAGCTCAACGAGATGCACGAGAAGCTCCGCACCGAGCTCATCGACGAGATCAAGCAGGTCGTTCACAACAAGGCCGTGCTGGAGGGCTACACCGTCGTGCTCGACAAGTCCGGCATCTCGCTGAGCGACATCCAGTTTGTGGTCTACTACCAGCCGAACCTCGACATCACGGAGTCCGTGGTGCAGGACCTGAACCGCGGTTACCGCAAGAACGCCAACGACCCCGCGGCGGCCGCTTCCGACAAGTAATCCAACAT
>JAFYBD010000274.1 GCA_017540385.1 Lentisphaeria bacterium | reverse complement strand
TAGTGGATGGGCGAGGCCGGGCAGGCGAGGTTGTAGATCGCGTCGACCTCGAGTTCGATCGGGATGGTCACGTCGTGGCGGATGAGCTCGAACGAGGGGTTCGCGAGCAGATGGCGGATGTTGTTCTTCGACCCGGTGAAGAAGTTGTCGAGACAGATGACGTCGTTGCCCCGGGAGAGCAGAAGTTCGCAGAGGTGGGAGCCGATGAAACCGCCTCCGCCGGTAACCAGAATCGTTTGTTTGTGCATGGCTGATCCGCTGACGTGAGGGGGACGGCGGTCACCGCCCCGATTTTTTGGTTGTGGTGGACGCGGCGGAGCTCTTTTTGGCGGCTCCGACGCCGATCTTCGCGTAGCCCCAGTCGAGGAGCACGCGCACGAAGTTGTCCCGGTCCAGCTGGGACGGGAATCCCATCACGACCGCGAGCAGATGGCGTCCGCTGCGTTCGCAGCTGGCGGCGACGCAGAATCCGGCGCGGTTGGTGAAGCCCGTCTTGATGCCGTTCACGCCGGGCGACGCGGTCTTCGCGCCGGGGAGGAGGTTGTTGTGGTTCTGGAGCAGGATGTAGTCCGGGCTGCTCTTCTCGCGGAACGGGGCCGTGCGGAGGCCGGCGAGCTCCATGAGGTAGGGATAGGTGCGGAAGAGCAGGCACAGCCGTGCGACGTCCTCGGGCGAACTCTGGTTGTCGAGCGCCTTGGACTTGCCGGGGAGGCCGTGGGCGTTGCGGAACGTGGTGTGGGTCATGCCGATCTCGACCGCGCGGCGGTTCATGTCCTCAATGAAGGTTTCCGCCTTGCCTCCGCCGAGGTGCTGCGCCATGAGGTGCGCGGCGTCGTTGGCGCTGCGGACGGACGCGGCCACGAGGAGTTCGCGGAGCGTGAACATCTCGCCCTTCTTGAAGTAGACCTTGCTCGCCTCGGTGTTGATGGCCTCGGTGGTGACCGGGATCAGGGATTCGAGCGTGTACGGTGAATCGTTGTCCATCGCGATCTCGTAGGTCAGCATGATGGTCATGATCTTGCTGAGGGAGGCGATGGGGACGGGTTTCGAGGGGTTCTTCGCCCACAGGACCTTGTTTGTGTCCATGTCGACCAGGATGCCCGCTGTCGCGCGGTCGATGAGCTTCAGACCGGGGGAATTGTCGCGCGCCGCCCCGGTGAAATCGAGCTTGGCCGGGGTCATCTTCCTCGGCTTGCGGACGTAGGTGGTCGACGGGACGGAGGGGATCTTTTTCTCTTCGGCGGACGATACGGCGATTTGCGTGGTCGTCGTGACAGGTTTCGTCTGCGTCGGGTCCGAAGAGGAAGCGGTTGTTGGTTTCGTGGTCGCGGTCCGGGCCGGAGTCGCGGTCTGCGACTGCTGACCGGACTGTGCGGCGGTCCCGGCAGGCTGGGCGGAGACCGTCTGCGCGGTCAGGTCGTTTTTCGACGCGGCCTCCTGCGTCTGGTCCCAGGCGGAACGCAGTGCATTTTCCTCCTCCAGTTCACGGCGCGTGTCGTTGAGCTGGTGTTCGGCGGAATCGGTCGCGAGGAAGAGGCTGAGCAGGACGATGTGTACTGCGAGGATCGCGACGAGCAGCAGGATCATGGCTTTTCTGCTCATAAGCCGGGCTCCTCCGCGCGGACGACAAGTGATTGTTCGGGTGATGCAGGCATAACGGTTCCTTCATTCAAACATGATGGAAATACTATATCACATCTTTTCAAAAATAAAAAGCCTTTTCATCTTTTTTTTCACAAAAAGGCACCCTCGCGCTCCTTTGGAGCGTCTCCCGGGGCGATTTGAACGCGTCCGGGCTTGACGAAACATCGTTTTTATGCTATATTAGAACGATATGCAGTTTTACGCCGGACCCCGCGCGGCCAGGCAACCCAACCAGACATCCCCGGAGACACAAAATGACGACATACGAACCCGTGATCGGCATCGAAGCGCACGTTCAGATCCGCACGAAAAGCAAGATGTTCTGTTCCTGCCCGAACACCTACGGCGCGCAGCCGAACACCGATACCTGCCCGGTCTGCATGGGCATGCCCGGCGTGCTCCCGGTGGTGAACAGGGAAGCCGTGCGGAAGGCGGTCGTGGCCGGCATGATGTGCGGATGCGAGATCGCGAAGTTCAGCAAGTTCGACCGCAAGAGCTATTTCTACCCCGACCTCGTGAAGGATTACCAGATCACGCAGTACGACCTGCCGATCTGCAAAAATGGCCGCATCCACATCTTCGGGACCGGGTTCTCCGGCGAACCCCTGCCGGACAAATGGATCGGCATGACCCGCATGCACCTCGAGGAGGACCCCGGCAAATCCACGCATTTCTCCAACTGCACCGGGCTCGACTTCAACCGTTCCGGCGTGCCGCTGATCGAGATCGTGAGCGAGCCGGACATGCGGTCCGCCGACGAAGCCTACGCCTACCTCTCCTCGCTGAAGGAGATCATGCAGTACGCCGACGTGAGCGACTGCGACATGGAGAAAGGGCAGATGCGGTTCGACGTGAACATCTCGCTTCGTCCGCGCGGTACCGAGAAATTCGGCACCAAGGTCGAGATCAAGAACCTGAACAGCTTCCGCGCCGCACACCGCGCCATCCTGTACGAGATCAAGCGCCAGCTCGTCGAGCTCGAAAACGGCCAGGAGATCGAACAGGACACCCGCGGCTGGAACGACGAGCTCGGCGAGACCGTGGTCCAGCGCACCAAGGAGAACGCCAACGACTACCGGTATTTCCCGGAGCCCGACCTCCTGCCGATCGTGTTCACCGACGCCGAACTCGACGCCTTCCGCGCGTCTCTGCCGGAGCTCCCCGCGGACAAACGCGAACGCTACGTGCGCGACTACGGCCTGACCCCGTACGACGCCCAGGTCCTGACCTCGGACCGCTCCTACGCGGAGTATTTCGAGGAGGCCGCGAAGGGTTCCTCCGCCGCAAAGATCGTCGCGAACCTCTTCACCTCCGAACTCCTCCGCAAGCTCGGCGAATCCGGCGGTACGCTGAAGGACTGCAAGGTCAAACCCGCTTCGCTGGCCGCCCTGGCCGCGCTCGTGAACGCCTCCACCATCAACTCCAAGACCGCCAAGAAGGTCTTCGAGGAGATGTTCGAGACCGGGAACGAACCGGACGCCATCGTGAAGGAGAAGGGCCTCGTGCAGGTCTCCGACGAGGGCGCGATCCTCGCGCTCGTGGATCAGGTGATCGAACAGAACCCCGCGCAGGTCCAGCAGTTCAGGGAGGGCAAGACCGCCGTGCTGCAGTACCTGGTCGGACAGCTCATGAAGCTCAGCCGCGGCAAGGCCAATCCGAAGCTCGCGATCCAGATGTTCCAGGAGAAGCTCAAGTAAGCCTCTTTCCCGGCTGAAAAAACGACGCAAAAAACGGCGCCGGACGTCCCTCGGGATGCCCGGCGTTTTTGCGTTTCGCGGGGAGGTGGGATCAATTTTTCTGCGGGAACCCGGAGAAGAGCACCGCGATGGTTCCGGCGGCCGCGGTCGTCTGCGGGGTCTTCGGGAGGCGCGCCATGGTGGTCGCGAACATGGCGGGGAGGTTCTTCCCGCCCATGGTGTGCAGGGTGCGGGCGGCGGCGACGAGTTCCTCGGCCACGGCGTCGGCGGTGGCGGTGATCTCGGGGTCGTCCGGCCGGAGTTCGGCCGCCTTCGCGTAATCGCCGCGGAGGGTTTCGAACGCGCAGAGCACGGTCTCGGTCGGTTTGCCGTCGTCGCCGTACATGGCGGAATACGCCTTCAGCACGTCTTCGGACGTGAGCTTGTCGATGGGCGTGGTGGAGTCCTGGATGCAGGCGTAGACGCGGTCGAGGAAATCGATCCTGACGGCCATGCCGTCGCACCAGGATTCGATCCGGGGCGTGCGGAGCGCCTCCGTGGTGAGCATCTGGCGCGCGAGGGAGAATCGTTGCGTCACGACGAGCTGGCTGAGACGCTGGCGCAGGGCGTTGATGCGGAGTTCGTCGGCCGCGGCGCGCTCTTCGTCGCGGATCCTCGCGAGGGCGTTGTACTCGGCCTTGTCCTTCTCCAGGTCCTGCTGGGCGGAAATAAGCTGCAAACGGTAGGCTTCGCCCTCTTTCTCGGCGCTCTCGATCTCCTCCTTGAGGCGCGGGACCACTTTCGTCTTCAGGTTCGCGATCTCCTCGTTCAGGAGCGAGATGTCGTTCTCAAGGGAGGATACGGTCTCGGCGGAGACCGTGGCGTCGCCCATGGCGGGGACCTTCGTGTCGGTCCGTTTCGACAGCAGATAATTGATGTGCGAGAGCACGTAACGGCTGATCCGCTCGCTGCCGGCTGCGGAACCGCCGCCCGCGAAACTTGCGATCAGGTTCTGCGCTTCGGCGTTGAGGCGCTCCATGGGGATCTCGGGATTGGATGCGAGGCGTTCGAACGCGTCGACGTTGCCGAACATGGCCTGTTCGCGCGATTTCTGGAGGATGCCGGAGAAGAGGTAGAGTCCCACGGAGGCGATCAGGGCCAGCGGCAGCACGACCATCATCACGCGGACGAGGACGGGGGGGCGCTTGGCCGCGGCGGTCTTCCTGCGGATCCGGTCCTGACGCCGCTTCGTATTCATGTACTCGGTCTGGATGCCGTAGTTCAGGCGGCGGATGGAGATGGTGTGGACGTCGGGGACGAAGCTCCGGTTCGGGGCGGTGATCTGGCGCAGACGCCAGATGGCCTCGAGGAGCTCCTCCATGTCCGCGTAACGTTTCGAGGGCTTCTTCGCCATCATCTTCTTGATGAGGCTGGAGACTGCGGCCGGGAGCCCGGGCACGAGACGTTCCGGCGGTTCCGGTTTCTGATTGAAATGCTGGCGGGCGAGGGTGCTGATGGAGACCGCGCGGAAGGGCAGGGCTCCGGTGATCATCTGGTACAGCGTCACGCCGAGGCTGTAGATGTCGCTGCGGGTGTCGAGCGGTTCCCCGGCGAACTGCTCCGGGCTCATGTAGGACGGGCTGCCGGAGATGTCCATGTCTTCGGACCAGTCCTTCTGGTTCATGGCGAGACCGAGGTCGGTGAGCTTGGCGATGCCGTCGTCGGTGAGCATGATGTTGTCCGGCTTCACGTCGCGGTGGATCAGGCGGCTTTCGTTCCAGGCGTAATACAGCGCCTCGGCGATCTGCTGGACGATATGGAGAGCCTCGTCGATGGGGATGCGCTTCTCGCGTTTCAGGCGCGCTTTCAGCGTCTCGCCCTTGATGTAGGTCATGGCCATGTAGCTGTAGCCGTCGTCCTCGCCGACCGCGTACGCCTGCACCAGGTTCGCGTGGCTGAGCTTGGCTGCCGCACGCGCTTCGTTCAGGAACGTCGCGACGCCTTTTTCCGTCATGCTCTTCTGCGAGAGCACCTTCAGCGCGACTTCGCGTTCCAGCGAGATCTGCTGCGCCAGATAGACGGTCCCGCCCGATCCGGCCCCGATCTTGCCCTGGATGATGAAATCCCCGATGATGCAGCCGTTGTCGAACCGTGTGGCAGGCACCGCCACCGTGGCGCTGCAGGCGGGACAGGTGATGCGCCCTCCGGCGTCGGATTCCGGGACGGAGTTCTGGAAATGGCAGAAGGGGCAGGCGAAACGCAGCATGATGTCGGGTCCTGATGGGGCGAAAATGGGGTGATATTTAAATTTATCACGGCAAAACCGATTGTCAAATGGGAAAAGCCCTTTTTACCGGAGAAATGCGCGTGCGGGCGCTTACCGGTAAGCCAGCAGGGCGTCGGCCGTGTGGAGACCGTCGACGGCCGCGGAGACGATGCCGCCCGCGAAACCCGCTCCCTCGCCGCAGAAATACAGACCCGGCACGCTGGAACGGTACGTCGCGCGGTCGCGTTCGAACCGGACCGGACTGGAGACGCGCGTCTCCCCGCCGATCATCACGCCCCGGTCGAGGAATCCCGGCATGATCGCGTCGAAATGCGCCAGCGCGCGCCGGAGCGAAGCCGCCACCGGACGCGGCAGGAGGGAGTCGATCCTCGCCGGAGTCAACCCGAAGCAGTAGGACGTTTCCGGGGGCAGGGGGCCGGTCCGGCCGTTCAGGAAGTCGCGCGCGGTCTGGGCGGGAGCGACACATCCGCCGCCGCCCGCCTTCGCGAGCTCGGCTTCGAGCGAATCGAGGAACCCGAAGGCCTCGTCGGGCGAGGAGAACGTTTCGGCGGGGATGGTGCTGATGAGCGCGGCGTTCGCGAACTTGCCGTCGCGCGCGGCGTTGCTCATGCCGTTGGTGCACAGGTGGTCGGCGTCGGTGACCGCCGCGATGATCTCGCCGCCGGGGCACATGCAGAAACTCGCCGCTCCGGCGATGCGGCCGTCCGCCGTGGGACGGCTCACGATCTGGTACGGCGCGGCGCCGAGCGATCCGGGCGGGAGCGCCATGCCGTACTGCGTTTCGTTGATGAACTCCTGCTGGTGTTCGATGCGGACCCCGATCTGGAACCCCTTCATGGACGATTTCACCCGTGGGCAGAGGGCGCGCGTGAAGAGGCGCGCGCTGTGTCCGGCGGCCACGACGACCGCTTCGGATTCGAGCGTGTCGCCCGCGGCGAGCCTGACCCCGCGGCAGACGTTGTCCCGGATCACGATCCCGTCGACGCGGGTGTCCCAGCGGAACGTTCCCCCGAGCGATTCGATCTTCGCCCGGAGCGACGCGATGATGCCCGGCAGGCGGTCCGAGCCGAGGTGCGGATGGCTGAAATACAGGATGGACGGGTCGGCTCCGCAGGCCACGAACGTCTCCAGGACGTACATCACGGCGGGCTCGTGGATGCGCGTGAAGAGTTTCCCGTCGGACCACGTGCCCGCGCCGCCCTCG
>JAFYBD010000273.1 GCA_017540385.1 Lentisphaeria bacterium | reverse complement strand
ACGGGTGCGACCGCGGACGGCATCACGGTCAAAAGCGGAGGCAAACTGACGATCGGGGCGGACGCGAAGGTGCGGAACGTCACGGTCGAAGAAGGCGGTTCGCTCGTACTGAACGACATGGCCGACTTCGACCAGATCTCGCTCGCCTGCGGGACCGGCCTGATCGTGCTCGGCGGCAAGGACAGCTCGTTCCGCCTGACCGGCGACATCTGGACGGCCGGCACGCTCAGCACCCTCCGCATGATCTCCGGCGGCGGACACAAGATCCACTTCGAGCAGTACAAGCAGACGGCGGAATACGATTATGCCGGCACCGACTATACCACCGACTCCCACGCGCTGCTGCCCGATATGGACAAGCTCGTCGGAAAAGCGGTGGACGTGGTGATCGATTCCAGCGTCTACGGCATCTTCAAGATCGCGGACGTCGCGGAGCATTTCGACGGCACGATCACCGTGACCGATTCGGTCGACGGGACCTCCGCCGAGGTCGGATTCGACAAGCTCATGCTCGTCGGCAACGCCCTCTGCGGCCTCAGCAAAAACAACGACGGAGTCCTGTGGCTTCAGACCGTCCGTTCGACAATCGGCACGCCGACCCTCACGGTCGAAAACGCGGACAGCGACGCCTACGACGCGGTCTATCTGAATGCGAAGGCGGCCGAGAATTCCGGCTTCGTCAGCCAGTACACCTTCCGCTACTCGCTCAATGCGGACATGTCCGACGCGGTGACGATCACCTCCCCGGGGTATTCGAGCGGGACGTCGATCAGCAAATACGACCTGGTCGACAACGCGACCTATTACGCCCAGGTATGCGTCGAGAACGACAGCGGCGTGAAGAGCCTGTGGAGCGACACGGTGAGTTTCACCGTCGTCCCGAAACTCCTGCCCGACGCCCCGACCACCCTGACCGTGTCCGGCGCGACGAACAAAGACAGCAATACCATCACCTTCACCGCGACCGGCGTGGACGATTCGAACTACACGGTCCGGGATTACCGGTTCCGCTACGCCGACAACCCGGAGATGGAAAACGCCATCGTCATCACCACCGGGCAGAGGCTCATCAACTACGCCTCCATTCAGAAGTCCGACATCGTGGACGGCAAGGACTACTACGTCCAGGCGGGCGTGAAGCAGTCCGCCGACTGGAGCTACTGGAGCGACATCGTCGTCTTCAACACCCAGGGGTGGGATTACGAAGACATCACCATCGGCCCGGAACCGAACGGCGACTACAACTACTTCAGCCTGAACGGAAGCAGCGCGAAGAACGTCACGGTCATCGACGGCGGTTATTTCTACGGCGGCGGCACGGTGGACGGCCTGACCGTCGAACAGGGCGGGTTCTTCCGCGACGACAACGCCACGGTCAGCAACGCCGTGGTCAACGGCGGCCGCTACTGGCTGGATTCCGGCAGCGTCACCGACATCGTCGTGAACGGCGGCGAACTCCGGCTCATGAACGGCACGCTCAACGGCGCGACCATCGGCGCGAACGCGAGCGCGAGCCTCGGCAGCAGTTACGCGCCGACCATCACGGGCACGATCCTGATCCAGGGCTCCATGTCGGTCTACTATTACCATCCCGGCGTCTCGACCGGCGCGGACTTCGTCTTCGATCTCGGCGCGCACGAGACGGACAAGGACAGGGCGTTCATCGACTACACCTCGCCGCTTCTGGGCACGCGCACCTTCACCGTGAAGCTCGACGACTCCCCGGAGACCGGCGATTACCGCATGGCCTTCACGCCGAATTCGGGCGAATTCTACGCCTCCCTCTCGGCTGCCGACGGCACGGATCTCGGCGTTATGGGATTCGACATGGCCCCCATCGCGTACGGCGGCCTGTATTATTCGCTCGTCGATCAGAAGGGCGTCACGTATCTCCACGTCTCCGACACGGAGGGCCCAGCGTTCATCGGCGCCGTGAAACTCTCCAAGGGCGGGGCCTTCTACGATTCCGACACGGGATACGACGATCTCGCGGTCTCGGACGAGGACGAATGTGATTACGTCCTGGTCGGCGAAGACGGCGCGGTGTCCTATCTCACCGTCGGAAACGGCGGTTCGGCCGACGTCTACGGATACCTCTACGGCGCGACCGTCGGGAACGGCGGCCGGCTCACGCTCAAGGAGGGCGGCTGCGCGGCTTCCGACATCATCACGGTCGAGAACGGCGGCAACGTCACGATCGAGGGCGGCAAGGTCGAACTCGGCGCGGCGATCCACCTCGCGGGCGGCACGCTCACGGTGAACGGCGTCCTGCAGGGCCTGGAGGACGACTCCGGCCCCTGGGGGCCCACCAACCACTGGTTCGTCTTCGAACTCGACACGTTCACGGCGGCCCCGTCCGGCGTGATGATCTCCGACTGGTCCCTGCTGCAGTGCAATCCCATGTTCACCGCCACCGTCTCGCCCGATCAGGCGGAAGGCGAATACAAGCTCGCCGGGAATGCCGCGGGGTTCACCGGCTACATCTCCTTCGGCTACGATCTCGACGACTGGATGGAATTCCTCTCCGTCGGGAATGAATGTACCTACGACGGCCAACGTTATGCGCTCGCAGTCAAGAAGGGCGTGCTGACGCTGACCGTCGGCGAAGACGTCACGGAGCCGGACGAAACCGACACGTACGCGGCGAAGAGCGACATCGACGGCAACGGCGTGTCCGACGTGATGTTCGTCTGGACCGGCGAGCACGGCGACGGCAATTACCAGCACGGCTACTGGATGAACGGCACCAGCGAATGGCAGAGCCAGAACGGCGGACATCCGGCCGAATGGGAAAACCTCGGCTGCTGCGACATGACCGGGGACGGCAGGGCGGACAGCGTACTCGTCGGCAACGTGGTCGTGAACGACGTCAAGGGCGCGTACATCGGGTATTATACCGACGCCATCGACAACCCGGACGGTTCCACGTGGGTGAACATCGGCTACCTCACCAATGAGAACAATGTCGACTGGAAGAACAAAGTCTGCAACCTGACCGGCGGTTCTGCCAACTCCATCGTGTGGTACGCTCCGGGGCTCTACGCGCTCGGCGCGTGGACCGACGGCACGGACAGCTGGGTCACGCTCAGCAACGACTTCGGCGGCGACGACTGGACGCTGATCGGCTGCGGAGATTTCGACGGCGACGGCAAGGACTCCGTGCTGATGTCCGGCTTCGGCGGCAAGTACCTCTACGCGGCCAGCCTCGACGGTACTTCGGCCTCGCTCGGCTCCGCCGACTGGTCCGGCTGGGATATTCGCGCCATCGGCGATTTCAGGGGCGACGGCATGGACGACATCGTGATGTTCCATCAGAAATCCGGCTCGATGGTCATGTGCGCGGACGGCAACATCGACAACTACATGGATGTCGGCCAGCTCGACGCGACCGACTGGTTCGTGGTCGGCTGCGGCGATTACAACGGCGATCAGCAGGACGACCTGCTCGTGCGCCAGTATTCGACCGGCATGCTCGGCTACTACAGCTCCGGCGACACCACCCAGTGGAATACCCTCGGCTACGGCGTGGACATGAACTGGACGGTAATAGCTTAAAAACCAAAAAACAGGCTCTTCGGCCCCCGGAATCGATCATGGTTCCGGGGGCTTTTTCTCTTTCTACGTTTCTCTGCGAGGTCATTTTCCCCTCACGCGGCATAAGGAGGTCATGGCTGAAAAAGCATGGCATTGATCCCTTCTTTTTTTCCGAATCCGCGCTTGATTTCGCGCGCATACGGGTGTATATTCATCGTCGGCAACACCGAACGGCGCGCCGCACGATTCCGGTCCGCCGTCCCCATACAGGAGATCGCCCATGTCATACAGCACACACCCCGCACGCCATGCCGCGCCATTCCGCAAACTCGCCCTCGCCGCGTTCTGTGTCCTCGGCTTCACGCTCGCCGTCATGGCGCAGAAGCCGTATCCCATTCCCGCGCCGAAGGACCGCATCTGCTATCTCTTCGCCTACGCCAAGGGAAACGCCCCGGAGCAGACGCAAACCTGCTACGCGGTCAGCACGGACGGGCAGCATTTCTTCGCGCTGAACAGCGGGATGCCGCTCATTCGCGAGAAAACGCCCTCCGGCACCGTCGGCATCCGCATACCGGATCTGATCCGGGCCGAAGACGGCGGGTTCCGCATGGTCGCCACGGACATGGCCCAGTTCGGCAACGCCCCGGACGCCGGACACGGCCTCCTGCTCATGAAGTCCGACGACCTGATCGGCTGGTCGCAGAAGACCATCGACTTCCGGAAAAGATTCCCGGACATGCCCCGTATCCAGGACCTCATGGAGGTTGCGGCGCCTCATGCGATCTACGACCCGGCGGCGAAGAAGTATCTGGTCTACTTCACGCTGGTGTTCAGGAACGGCGGAAACAACAACAAGATTTACGGAGCGTATGTGAACGCGGATTTCACGGATCTCGAGGGCGAACCGCAGCTCATGGTCGAAGGCAACAGCTCTCTGTCGATCAACGGGGCCATCATCCCGTCCGACGGCAAGTATCAAAAGTTCCTCAATGGAAAGAAGGAGTACGTCTCCGACACGCTCTTCCCCGGAAAATGGAACGGGGCCGGGCAGGATTCCGGGCTCGACGCAGGCGACGTCATCGAAGTCTCCGCCCCGCTCGGAAACGATGGAAAGTATGTCCTCATGGGCGAATTCTCCAACGACGGCCGCCGGTATTACGTCAGAACAAAAGACGGGGAGACGGCCGAGCAGGGCGGTTTCTCCCTCGGCTTCAATCCGACCTTCGGCACAGCGATTCCCATCGCGCGCTCCGAACTGAACACCCTGATCAAAACATGGGGCAAGCCCGCGAAATTCGAGCCTCCCGTGCAGAACAACCCGATCATCGAGGCGTTCTACGCCGACCCCGGCACGCTCTACTCCGAAAAGACCGGCAAATACTACATCTACCCCACGCATGACGGGTTCGCCGGCTGGGGCGGAAAGGATTTCCAGGTGTTCTCCTCGTCCGACCTGAAAAACTGGAAGTATGAACGCACCATCCTCACGCTCGGCGAGGACGTGAAGTGGTCCGGTGGCAACGCCTGGGCTCCGTGCATCATGGAGCGCAAGCAGCCCGACGGGTCCTTCAAATACTACTTCTATTTCTGCGGCGCGCTGAAGGGCGACGGACGCAAGTGCGTCGGCGTCGCGGTCGCGGACGATCCGCTCGGGCCGTTCGTCGACACCGGAAAGCCCATCGTCGACTTCAAGCCCGCGGGCGTGCGCGGCGGTCAGGAGATCGACCCGGACGTCTTTCACGACCCCGTGAGCGGCAAGTATTACCTCTACTGGGGCAACGGCTACATGGCGGGCGGCGAGCTGGCCGACGACATGCTGAGCGTGAAACGCGACACCGTGAAGGTGTTCCGGCCCGGCCGCACCTTCCGCGAGGGCACGAACGTGATCTACCGCGACGGCAAGTATTATTTCACCTGGTCCGTCGACGACACCGGCAGCCCGAACTACCATGTCCGCTACGCCACCGCCGATTCCCCGCTCGGCGACCTCACCGTCCCGCGCGACAACGTCGTGATCGAGAAAGACCCGTCGAGGGGCATCCTCGGCACCGGCCACCACCAGATCCTGAAGGTCCACGGCACGGACGACGAATGGCGCATCGTGTACCACAGGTTCGCGTGGCAGAAGAACGGCAAAATCATGGACGGCCCCGGATTCCACCGCGAAGTCTGCATCGACAAGCTCGAGTTCAACCCCGACGGCTCCATCAGGAAGGTCGTCCCGACGCTCTGATCCGCACCTTCGTCCCCCCTCCCCTCGTCCGGTCTCAAAACGGAAAGGCCATCCGCCTGTGAAATCCTTTTCCGGCCTTTCCCGCCCAGTCGATCGGGTCCGTTCCGCAAAACAGTTTCGCGTATTGCATGGTTTTTATTTTTTTTCATGCTTGTAATCAATGGGAAAACGGTTTATATTATTCGCACTACGCGACCGCATCATTCATAAGGAACACAAATCATGAACAAGATATTATTGGCCGCAGCGCTGGTAATTGCCGGATCATCCCTGTTCGCAGGGGATGTGCTTCGTTTCCGGGGCGAAAACTCCCAGGGATCGTTCACCGAGGAGAAGGGACTCATGAAGTCCTGGCCTCAGGAAGGTCTGACCCCGAAATGGATTTACACCGGACTCGGTGAAGGCTGGTCCAGCCCGATCAAGGTCGGGAACCGGCTCTATATCACCGGTTCCGACATGAGCGCGAAAAAGGAAAAAGTCGTGTGCCTGGACCTCGACGGGAAACCGATCTGGCAGACCGTCACCGGCACGAGGTGGGAACGAGCCTACCCCGGAGTCCGCAGCACCCCGACCTATGTGCCGGGCGAAAAAGACGGCGAGGGACGTCTGCTGGTGACGACCGGATCTGGCGAGCTCTTCTGCCTGAACGCTGCGGACGGAAAGATCCTGTGGTCGAAAGCCGTTTCCAGCGATTACAACTCGAATTTCATGAGTTGGGGAATGGCCGAATCCCCGGTCGTGAAGGACGGCCTGGTCTTCGTGACCGCGAGCGGAAGCAAGGCGCTGGTCGTGGCCCTGAAGATCTCCGACGGCTCCGTGGCATGGACGGCGAACTCGAACAACGACAAGCTCGGCTATGTGACCCCGGTCATCGTGAGGGATCAGCTCATCGTGATGACGGACGGAAAGGTGAACGGCATCAGCATCAAAGACGGCACGATGATGTGGGAGGACGATTACAGAGCCACCTCCGATATCACCGCACGGAACGGCAACAACGCCAATACGCCCGTCGTGAAGGGAAACCGCTTCTTCGTGACCGGCGGCTACAACCGGGGCGGCGTGCTGTACGAACTGAACGAGGACGGCAAAGGCGTCAAGGTCATCTGGAAGAACAAGGAATTTGACCCGCATCACGATTGCGCCGTGCTCGTTGACGGGAAACTCTACGGTTCGAACATGGCCAACAACAACGGCGGAAACTGGATGTGCGTGGACTGGGAGACCGGCAAGACCGGCTACGAAACGCCCTGGGACAAACTCGGCAAGGGCACGGTGGTCTATGCCGACGGAATGTTGTACATCTACGAGGAGAAGCGCGGCACGCTGGGACTGCTTAAGCCGGGCGACAAGTTCGAGGTCGTCAGCAGTTTCCCGGTCAGCTTCGGCAACAAGGAGCATTGGGCGCATCCCATGATCTGCGACGGAGTCCTGTACGTCCGTCACGGCGATGCGCTCGCCGCGTTCGACATCAAGGCGAAATAAGCAATTGGCTTACTCCTCGCAAGCTCAAAATCGGCCTTCACCCTTTTCCAAGCGGGTCAATTCATAGAGGGTATCTCTAAAAATTCGATCGGATGGATTTTCAGCGCATGGACCAAAAGGACAATGCAGGAAGATTTGAGCGTGGCTACCTGAAGGTAACCACCGAAAATCTTACCAGTTGGACTTGGTCCGGACGCGAAAAGCCGCCGAATACCAATTTTTAGAGGTGCCCTAGAAACAGTTTCGAGTATCGCATGGTTTTCATGCGATACTCCAATCATCATGACAATGCTTCTACTATTCGTACGGATTATCCTATGTGATTTTTT
>JAFYBD010000272.1 GCA_017540385.1 Lentisphaeria bacterium | reverse complement strand
GGTCTTCGCAGGGGCAACCGTTTTCTTAGCCGGGGCAACAGCATTCTTCGCCGGGGCAGGCTTCGCGACTGGTTTCGCCTCGGGTTTCTTAGCGGGAGCGGGTTTAACCTCAGCCTTAGGGGCAGGTTTCGCGACCGGTTTCGCCTCGGGTTTCTTAGCGGGAACGGGTTTGACCTCGGCCTTAGGGGCCGGTTTCGCCTCGGCCTTCTTCGCGGGAGCGGGTTTAACCTCAGCCTTAGGTGCCGGTTTCGCGACCGGTTTCGCCTCGGCCTTCTTCGCGGGAGCGGGTTTAACCTCTGCCTTAGGGGCAGGTTTCGCGACCGGTTTCACCTCAGCCTTAGGCGCAGGTTTCGCAGGGGCGAGCTTGATCGGGGTGAGGATCAGGAAGTACACGCTGTTTGCCTGGATCGGCATGGTGAGCGTGACCATGTTCTCGATCGTGAGGTCGGACTCGAAGACCGGCTCCATGGCGGAATACTTCTTGAGCTCCTCGACGTTTTCGCGCGTGAGGTCGGCCGGGGCGCCCGCATTAAGCCAGAGCGAATACGGGTCGTTCTGCTGGTAGCCGATCATGAAGACCTTCACGGAATACTGTCCGGCAGGCATGTGATGGAGCACGACGGACGCCTCGCCCTTCGCGGTCGCGGGGACGGTCTTGAAGAAGAACTGCTGATTGCTGATCTTGCCGCCGTCGGTGGGGTGCGTGAGGTCCCAGAAGAGCACCTGGACCGCGCCCTTGTCGTCGCGGCAGACGTAGGAGGATTCGTCGGAGGAGACGAACTCGGTTCCGCCGAGCATGGAGAGGTATTTGTACGCCCAGTAGGCCGCCTTCGGGATGCCCTGGTAGGACATGAGGCCGAATCCGCCGTGGAACGGTCTCGGCGCGGGGCCGTTCTCCTCGAAAATGTCCGTGAACGTCCAGAAGCTCATGGAGTCCAGCGCTTCGGTGCGGCGGAGCTGCTCCAGGATGAACGCCCCGGCGAAGAACGAATCGTGCACGGGGTCGACCGGGGAGTAGGAGGAGTTCCACTCCGTGATGTAGACCGGGAGCTTCTTCTTCGCGTTTTTGCGGATGGCCGGCAGGGGCATGTTCGCCATGTCGCAGACGTAGTGCAGACTCGGATGCAGGTAGAGCGAACGGTTTCCGTACTGGTCGAGGCCGCTGGGTCCGTCGCCGAGTCCGTAGGTGTGATAAGTGATGAAGTCGAGCGGGAGCTTCTTCTTGTTGCAATAGTCGATGAGCTCGTCGATGAAGACCGGGCCAGCGCCGGAGGGGCCGCCGACCGCATAGTCCTTGTTCACGGCTTTCACAGCCTTCGCGGTGTGCTCGTAGAGCTTCAGGTAAGCGGGGAGACGCTCCTCGTCGGAGAGCCGCCAGAAGACATTCAGATTGGGCTCGTTCCAGACCTCGAAACGCCACGTTTTCACCTCGTCCGCGCCGTAACGGTCCGTCCAGTGCCGCACCAGGGTCGTGATGAGGGCGTCCCATTTCTCATATTTTTCGGGCGGGGTCACGTTTGCTTTCCACCAGAAGATCGTGCCGTCGCCGGACGCGATCTTGTCGGGCATGAATCCGAGCTCGACGAACGGCTTCATGCCGATGGAGAGCAGGAAATCGTACACGTCGTCGATGTACATGAAATTGTAGACCGGCTTGCCGTCCTTGTCCTCGGAATACACCCGCATTTCATCGTGCAGCAGACCGTGGGCGCGCAGATATTTGAACCCGAACTCCTTGTGACAATGCTCGAGCTGTTTCCGCCAGGATTCGCGGAGACCTTCGCCGATGCGGCCGGCGCCGACGCAGTCGCTCCAGACCATGGAACGTGGTCCCCTGATCTGCGTGAGGTCGGATTCGATAATGCGCGGAGAAGTGGTGTCGTTCTTGGCTGCCGTTTGTTTTTTCATGAGCTTTTCCTCAGGTCTGTAAGTTCACGGGACTACGGGCGGACGGGGATGTGCCCTGCGGAAGACGCCGCAGATGACCGGTCCGGGCCATTTTGATGCCGGATCGTCGGGCATATATACCCTTATTAACTATACATGTCATCGTATGTTTTTGCTATGCAGTATTTATTGTTTTTTATGGAGTAATTATGGTTTTTGTCCAGCCGGAATCCACTCTCCGCGAAACGGAATCGCATGCGGCGGCCGCACATCCGCGGAGGCCCTGCCGCATCCGGTGGAAACGCCATTTCCAGCCCCTGCCCCGTCCATGATCCGCCGGATCGCATGTCCTGAACCGTCTGTTCACATTCCCCGGCCGGACCGACCGTTTCCCTTCCTCATTCCGTCCGCCGCTTTTCTCCCGGGGAAACGGTCATTCTTCCGGCTTTTTTCGCCTTTTCGCTTGCATTTGCCGGGAGATGATGTATAGTATAGGATACATGTTTTGTTCATGGTGGATGTAGCTCAGCTGGTTGGAGCGTCTGACTGTGGCTCAGAATGTCGCGGGTTCGAATCCCGTCATCCACCCCATTTTGTAAAAAGCAGGACCGCAGGAGCTTGTAAAACTTCTGCGGTCCTTTCTTGTTTCCCGTCAGTTCCGGCCGCGCCGGATTTGCGCAGTCGCCCGAAACGCGCGGGTCACGCGGTCTGATGGATGTGGCGGTGGTATTCCTGGAGGCAGCTGACCTCGAAACGTCCGAATTCCAGCTGGTCGCGGAGCCCGTCGACTGCGGCTTCCGCGCCCGCGATGGTCGTGGTGATCGGGATGCCCGCGGCGATCGACTTGGACCGCATCCGGATTTCGTCGACCATGGCCTCCGCGCCGTTTTCCGACGTGTTGATGACCCACTGGACCTCGCCCTCATGAATGAGATCGAGCAGGTTCGGACGGCCCTTCGAGATGCGGAAGAGCGCGTTCACGCGGATGCCTTCGTTGCACAGCAGCGTGGCTGTGCCGAGCGTGGCGTACAGGCGGAATCCGAGGTCGACGAGCTTGCGCGCGACGTCGACGATGCGCGGCTTGTCCTGATCCCTGACCGAGAGGAAGACGCTGCCCTGTTTCGGCAGACGCGATCCGGCCGCGAGCTGGCTTTTCAGGTAGGCGATGCCCCAGTCGGGATCCAGGCACATCACCTCGCCGGTGGACTTCATTTCTGGGGTCAGCACGATGTCGACGCCGGGGAACTTCACGAACGGGAACACGGCCTCCTTCACGGCGGTGTACGGCAGGCGGATTTCGCGCGTGAAACCGAGGTCGGCGAGCTTGCTTCCGGTCATGCAGAGCGCGGCCAGACCGGCGAGGTGTACGCCGATGGCCTTGCTGACAAACGGGATCGTGCGGGAAGCGCGGGGATTGACCTCGATCATATAGATTTTGCCGTCCTTCACGGCGAGCTGCATGTTCATGAGGCCGTTCACATGGAGCGCGGCGGCGAATTCGTGCGCGTACACGCGGATTTGTTCGATGATCTCCGGCGACAGGCTCATCGGGGGCGTGATGCTGGCGGAGTCGCCGGAATGGCATCCGGCGGGCTCGACGTGCTCCAGGATCGCGCCGATCACGGTCGTCTCGCCGTCGGAAATGCAGTCCACGTCCAGCTCGATCGCGTTCTCCAGGAACCGGTCGATGAGGATGGGTTTCCCCTCGGCGACCCGCGCGGCCTCCTCCACGAACTTGCGGAGGTATTTCTCCTTGTACACGATCACCATGCCGCGTCCGCCGAGCACGAAGCTCGGGCGCACGAGCACGGGATAGCCGATCTCCCCGGCGATCTTCAGCGCTTCGTCCACGGTATGGGCGATGCCGCTCTCCGGCTGGAGGATGCCGATCTTCGAGGCGAGCCGCTTGAAGTAGTCGCGGTCCTCCGCGAGGTCGATGTCGTCCGGGCTGGTGCCGATCACGTTCGCTCCGGCGGCCTTCAGCGCCTGCGCGAGGTTCAGGGGCGTCTGCCCGCCGAACTGCACGATCACGCCGGAGCAGCCCTCGCGTTCGTAGATGTGCATGATGTCCTCGAGCGTGAGCGGCTCGAAATACAGTTTGTCGCTGGTGTCGTAGTCGGTGGAGACCGTTTCCGGGTTCGAGTTCACCATCACGACCTCGTACCCCGCCTTGCGGAGCGCGAACGACGCGTGGCAGCAGCAGTAGTCGAACTCAATGCCCTGTCCGATGCGGTTCGGGCCGCCGCCGAGCACCATGATGGCCTTTTTTCCGTTTTTCGGGCGCACGGGTTCGCCGCCGTCGGAGTAGGCGCTGTAATAATACGGCGTGACGGCCTCGAATTCGCCTGCGCAGGTGTCGACCGCGCCGAAGCTCGGGACGAGCCCGATGCGTTTGCGGGCGGCGGAAACTTTGTTTTCGGTGGCGTGCAGCAGGAACGCGATCTGGCGGTCGCTGTAGCCGAACTCCTTGATCTGGCGGAACAGCGCGGGGGCGGCGGCGAGGTTTTCGAGCGTCCCGGCGGACGCGATTT
>JAFYBD010000271.1 GCA_017540385.1 Lentisphaeria bacterium | reverse complement strand
GATCCGGCAGGCGGGCGGCAGCGCCGCCGCGTATTCGATGCCGATGCCGGTCAGTTTCCCGTTCACGCATTTTAAGACCGCGCCCTCCAGGTCCATAAGCCTGGAGAGCATCGCGGCCGGGCTTTCCATCCCGCGCTCCCAGTACGGCAGCCGCGCAGAGCGGTCCACACCGAAGAGCGCATAGCCCATGTTCACCTCCGCCGCGGCGCGCCGGAAAACGTCCTCGAGCGTCGCGTCCGTAAAGCTGTCCCAGGCGCGCTGCCGCGCGCGCGCGGGGAGCGAGGTCGCAATCACGCGGAACCCATCGCCCTCCGGCGCGACGGCGGAAAGATACAGCTTCCCCGTCCCGTAACCGCCCTCTGAAACCTCGATCTCGTCGTCCGTCTCCGGGCCCCAGGCGTACCAGGTCGCGGCGTGGTCCATCTCAAGGGTCAGGCTGTCGCAGCGCGCGCCGCAGGTGTCCTTCACCTCGCAGCCCGTGACGGAAACGCTCTTCGTGATGTCCGTTCCCTGCCAGATGATCTGCAGCATGTCAGCCCCCCCTTGCCTCTTCCCGCTGCTCCTGCAGGACCTCGGCCACGGACGAATAAATATCGTGGAACCGCAGCATGGTAAGGCCCAGTAAATCTGTCATCGACGTGTGCGTCGCTATCGCGCAGCGGATTATCTTTTTGAGATATGCAGACTTGCGGCCCGCGTCGATGCATTGAAAAAAACCGTTGCGATCTGTGCCGCGGCAAGCGCGTCCGCCGGGGAGAGGTTCTCCAGGATGTCCTTCGCATCCACCCGCGGCGTCTCCTTCGCGGCCGCGGCCGCAAAGAGCGCGAGCGCCTGGCGCGTCGTGATCCGGAACGTCTGCGTCGCCTTCGGGTCTGAATCCATCGCATCCGCGTATTCAAGCCCGGTCATCGAGCGGAAATCGTAGGCGAGCTCCTCGATGTCCTGCCCGGAGGCGCGGATCGGCGTATCGAGTTTCAGTTTCCCGCGGCCCTCCGCAAAGACGATGCCCGTCTCCATCTGCTTCTTTTTGATCTCCTCGACGGCCTCGGCGATCTGCTCCTGCGCCTTTTCCTCGCGGGCCTCCTGCTCCGGCGCTTCCTGCACGGTCTTGGTTTCGTCTTTCATGATTTTCTCCTTATGGTCAGCCCCTCCCCGGCTTCAGCGGGGAGGGGCTCAGAAAACCGCAATCGCTTGCGGATTTAGGACAGCAGGGTCTCGATGTTGTCGCCGTAGTAGTCGGTGCCGTTAAATTCCAGGATGCCCGCGACGGCGTCCACCTTCACCGTGGTTTCGCCGTTCACGACCTCCTCATAGGCCAGGACGGAGTATTTCTCCGTGCTGCCGTAGGGGTTGCCGGTTTCGATGTTGCCCTTGCTCGTTTCCTTGTGCACGCAGGTAATAAACGCCTTGACGCTCTCATACTCGATCACGCCCTTCGTGGTGTTGTACACCTGGCGCGCTACTCTCGCCTCGATGAAATGCTTGCCCGGGGTCGCGAGGAACTGGCAGTTGATGCCGTTGTTGTGCGCGATGGAAAACTCCGCCTTTTCGAGGTGGGTGATGTTCGGCATATCCACGTCCATCGCCATGCCGGCGACGTTCTCCAGGGACGTCGTCGGATGGGTCAGCGTGGGCAGGGTCATCTGGGTCACGTCCTCGCAGACGCGGGACACGTCGCCGATCTTGTCGAGCAGCCGATGGCCTTCGACGTTGTTATAAACTTTTGCAGGCATGTTTATGTCCCTCCCATCAGGCGGTCAAGCCTTCGAAATAGGTGATAAAGCCGTCGTCGGTCCAGTTCACGATGGCCTTCAGGCTCTTCGCGAGCGGCGTGGTCGTGACCTCGAAGGCGAAGGTGAAGTCGCCGTTCATGACGTCGGATCCGTTCACGCTCGAGGCGTCCAGGAGCACGACGCCGTAGGTCAGCGCGCCGATCTTCTTGAGCGCATCCAGCCGGCCCTGCTCTTCCTTCACGATGGACTGCAGGTCGTTCGCGGTCATCGGCTTATCGACATCGAAGGTGCGCCGGCGCTGGAAGTCGTTCGAGATATAGAAGAGCATCATGCGGTTCGTTTCCGCGACGTTGATATAGTCGCCGTCCTCCGCCGTATAATCCGCGGAGTGCGCGCCCCAGATCGCCCAGCGGCCGCCGACGAACGCCGCGGACGCAATGCCGTTCTTGTTCAGGAACTCGTTGATGATCTCGTCGTCGTAGACGCGGTTCACATTGTCCTCGCCCATGTAGAGGTTCTGAATGACCGGGCAGGCGGTATTGGACGCCGTGCGGTACGGGACGCCCTCCTGCGAGAGCAGGAGCTCCTGGAAGTTCGCCGCGGCGAGCACGGAGATGTGATACTTCTTCCCGTCCGTTCCGGCAGCCATCGGGAAATACACGGTCTCGTTCGGCTTGTCGTAGCCGTTCGACGCCTTGTAGGCCGCGACGGTCGCGAGGGTCAGCGGGGTCTGGCCGTTCGCCAGAGGCAGGTCCACGAACATGTAGGCGTCCCAGTGCGCGTTGATCTTCACCGAGATTTCCGCCATCGCGTCATGCACGGATTTCACGCTCGAGAAGCCGGGGACCGCCAGATACGCGGGGACGCGGCCCGTGACCGGGTACACGCTGCGCACGGCGTAGAGGCCGGTATTGAGGCCCTGGCCGTCGGTCGTTCCGATGACGTTCGCCGCCGTGACCAGGGAAGCGTCCACGATGTCGTAGGTCACGGTCAGCGCGTTCGTTCCGAGGCTCCCGGAGGACGTCTCATAGAGCGTCACGATCTCTTTTTCCGGATCATAGCCGACGGTGTAATCCTCGCCCTTGGTCTTGCCGGTCACGGCGATGGTATCGAGGACGATGTCGCCCGCGCCGGAGATGACCGCGCGGCCGCCGGACGGCGTCACGGTCGAGGTGCCGGACGTGCCCTTCTTGTGGACCGCCGGATCCAGGACGTTAATCAGCACGATGGGGCCGACGCCCTTCTGCTCCAGGTGGACGTGCATCGCCTCGCAGAGCGTGTAGGACGCCCAGTCCTCGCTGTAGCCGAAGAGGTTGCGCGCCTCCTGAATGTTATGCACGAGCACGGGGCGGTTCACGCGCTTCGCTGCGCCGAAGGTATTGTGCACGGGGGCCGTGCCGACGTAAACGATGACGCCCTCGCTCGAGGCCGCCACCCTGTTGCCCACGGCCTGAATCTGGCCGTAAGCGCCGTGCAGGTAGTCAGACATTGGTTTTTCCTCCTTGTTAATTCAGATATTTTTCGATGGAAGAGTTTTTTTCTTCCGCGTAGCAGTCGAAGGTCGCGTTGACAAAGCCGTAATAGATCGGCCGCCGGTCGGTGACGTATGCCTGGTCGGTGTACAGGCTGTAGGTAATGCTCTCCTCGTCCACGAACAGGTCGGAGTCTGGGATCATCCGCTGGCCGATCAGGTTGTCCTTAAAGTCGTCCATCCAGTCCAGCAGCGTCTTCAGCCCTTCCTCCGTGCCGTCCATGAGCTTGGTCATATCCGTGCCCTTGCCCTGCTCTCCGACGCTCCGCTGAAAGCCGGGAAGCCGGATGCCGGGTTCAAACACCGAGAACAGCACGCATACCGACAGGTTTGCTCCCAGCGCCTGCGGGCGGTGCACGCCGTTGTACCGGTCGAAGCGTTTCTCCTTCATGTACTTGGCGTGCGCCTGGGCGGGCATGATGATGATGGACGGGGTGACGCTCGTGATATCGTCGGACTGCTCCACGCGGGCGGGAGCCCATCCCAGGTAACAGCCCGGCTCCTGGTAGTTGACCTGGGTGAAATCCCGCGTGCTCACGGGCGCTTTCATGCTGCGCCCCTTGCAGCAGATTTCATAGGTCCACTCTTTCAGCATTCTCAGCCGCTCGTTGGTTCTCATATCACAATCTCCCTCGGGTCTCTCGCTACCAGCGATATTTCGATCATGCCCATATGGTGTGCCACGTTTTTG
>JAFYBD010000270.1 GCA_017540385.1 Lentisphaeria bacterium | reverse complement strand
TCCATAGGTCAGAGTCCCAATGCGGCCGGGTTTTCTTTTTTCTGCTCTTCGAGATTGTTCTTGTCGACGATCATGCTGGGGATGGGCTTGAGCTTTTCGACCTTTTTCCCGTCGAGGATTTCGACCGCGGTCTTGACGCCTGTGTAGCCGATCTTGTAGGGATCCTGCACGATGAGAGAGTCGACTTCGCCTTTTTCGATGCCCTCGAGGAGGACGGGGTCGGAGTCGAAACCGACGAATTTGACCTTGCCCGCGAGCCCCTGCGTCTGGAGCGCCTTGTACGCGCCGACGGACGTGGGCTGGTTCACGGCGAAGAGGCCGTCGATATCGTTGTGCTTGGTGAGCATGTCGACGGTCTTCTGGCGTGCGTCCTCGACCGTGCCCTGCGTGTACTGTTCGGCGATCAGTTCGATTCCGGGGAATTCCTTCGCGAGCGTTTCCTTGAAGCCTTTGGCTCGGTCGTCGGTGGAGGCGGAGTTCTGGAGGAAGCATGTGAGGATGACTTTGCCGTGTCCGTTCAGGGCCGCGCCCAGACGGCGTGCGGCGTCGGCTCCGCCTGCCACATTGTCCGTGGCGGCGAAGGAGTCATACTTATCCGTTTCGAGGCTGGAGTCGATGATCACGACCGGGATGCCGGATTCCTTGGCCTTTTCGACCGGGCGGACGAGCGCCTTGGCGTCGTTCGGGCCGAGCACGAGCGCGACCGCGCCGCGGGTGAGAGAGTCTTCGACCGACTGGATCTGCTTTTCGCGGTCGTTTTCCTGTTCCGGGCCGTTCCAGCTGATCTTGTAGCCTTCTTCCTCGCCGGCTTTTTCCGCGCCCTTGCGGACGACTTCCCACCACATGGAGGCGGTGCCCTTCGGAATGACGGCGATGGTCTTGCCGGTCTGCGCCTTGTTTGCCTGCGGTTTGCCGGAGGTGAGACCGAGTGCGGCGGGGAATTTCACCTTCATCTCGTCGAGGTTGGACTTGTCGACGATCATGCTGGGAATGGGCTTGAGCTTTTCGACCTGCTTGCCGTTGAGGCGCGCGACGGCGGTCTTCACGCCCGTATAGCCGATCTGGTAGGGATCCTGAACAATAAGGGAGTCCACTTCACTTCGTTCGATGCCTTCGAGGAGGACGGGGTCGGAATCGAAGCCGACGAACTTGACTTTTCCGGCCAGCCCCTGCGTCTGGAGCGCCTTGTATGCGCCAACGGACGTGGGCTGGTTCACGGCGAAGAGGCCGTCGATATCGTTGTGCTTGGTGAGCATGTCGACGGTCTTCTGGCGTGCGTCCTCGACCGTGCCCTGCGTGTACTGTTCGGCGATGAGTTCGATGCCGGGGAATTCCTTCGCGAGCGTTTCCTTGAAACCTTTCGCGCGGTCGTCGGTGGAGGCGGAGTTCTGGATGAAGCACGTGAGGATGACTTTGCCGTGTCCGTTCAGGGCCGCGCCGAGGCGTCTTGCGGCGTCCGCGCCGCCCGCGACGTTGTCCGTGGCGGCGAATGAGTCGTAGTTGTCGGTTTCGATGCTGGAGTCGATGATCACGACAGGGATGCCGGAGGCTTTTGCCTTTTCGACCGGGCGGACGAGCGCCTTGGAATCGTTCGGGCCGAGCACGAGCGCCTTGATGCCGTGCGTGAGCGCGTCTTCGACCGACTGAATCTGCTTCTCGCGGTCGTTCTCCTGTTCGGGGCCGTTCCAGCTGATGCTGTAGCCTTCTTCCTTGCCGGCCTGTTCCGCGCCGCTGCGGACCACTTCCCACCACATGGATGCGGTGCCTTTCGGGATGACGGCGATGATGTTGCCGGACTGGCTTTTGCCGGACGTCATGTGCTGGATCTTTTTGATGACGCCGAGCGTAAACAGCACCGCCGAGACGGCGAGGATCAGAATGACCGCGATGTTGTTCTTTTTCATGTGGGGACGGACTCCTGTCGTTGATTATGTTATGATGTGAGAAATAAATTATCGCGTGCACGACTTCATAAAGTCGGCGAAACTATACCCTTTTTTCGGGGAAAAATCAAGTGGGGGGACGAAGAAATGTGCGATTTAACGCAAGATTAACGTCTCCGGGCGTTACCGAGAGAGATAAGAAACGCTCGCGGCGTTATCGTGTCCCGCTCGGACGTCGCGGGGCAGGGCGATGCCGGATCGCGCGCGAAATTGCCGCAAAAACAGTAATCTCATTTGAAAAATAAGTAAAAGGAGTGTATAGTATAGATTCTATACATTTTCGCAAACTTTCGTTTTATCTCTTTCTTTTTTCATGAATCACGACCAATCATCCGCAGTTCCCTCCCGGAACTCCAGGTTTTCCTTCCGCAGGCTTGTGCGGCTCATCCGCGGCAGGAAAAGCGAGCGGGACTCCTATACCAAGGGCCCCATCGCCGGCACCATGCTCCGCACCGCGCTGGTGATGCTCCCCGGCACGCTCACGATCAGCGGTTACAACCTGGTCGACGCCTATTTCGTAGGCCAGCTGGAGGGCGACGCGCCGATGGCGGCCATCGGCCTGACAGCGCCGCTCGTCATGATCTGCGGCTGTTTCTTCCACGGGCTTTCCGCGGGCGTGATGACCACGACTGCACAGTCGCTCGGAGGCAAACGCCGCTGGCGCGCCGAACAGCTTGTGAGCACGGGGCTTTTTCTGATCACGCTCGTCTCCCTGTCGTTCGCCATCATCGGTCCGCTCGTCACGCGCGCCGTGTACCGGAACGTGATGCACGCCTCGCCCGAAGCGACGCGCCTGGCCACGTCCTACATGGACATCTGGTTCTGGGCCTGCGTGACCTCCGCGCTCGGCATGAGCGGAAACAACCTGCTCGTGACCGCCAACGACTCGAAGATGGCGAGCGCGACGATGGTGCTCGGTCTGGCCTCCAACGCATTCCTCGACCCGTTGTTCATGTTCCAGACCCATGTCGGCTCCATTCCGGTCGGGTTCGGGCTCGGCGTCGTGGGCGCGGCGTGGGCGACCGTGATGGCGCAGATCATCGGCACGACCCCGGTGCTGGCGATCCTCTGGCGGAAACACCACCTGATCCGGTTCCGCGCCGTGAAGATCGCGAAACTCGCGAGTCTGTGGAAACGCATCATTTCGTTCGCGATCCCGGCATGTCTCGGTTCGCTGATGCTGCCGATCGGGCAGTTCATCATGACGTGGATCACGTCGCATTTCGGCGACGTGGTCATCGGTGCGATCACGGCTGCGCAGCGTGTCCAGGTCATCGCGTTCTTCTTCCCGATGTCGCTGGGCGTGTCCCTGATGCCGATGATCGGGCAGAATTACGGCGCGCGGCTTTATTCGCGCATCAACGGCTGCCGCCGCTTCGCCATGCGCTTTGCGTTCTTCTATTTGATGAGTATGTCCGTGCTGTTCTGCTTTTTCGCGCCGGAGATCGCCGCAAAATTCCTGTCCGACGCGGACAAGGCCGAAATGCGCGCCGTGATGACGTTCGCGCTCCGCATCCTCCCCTGGGGATTCGCGTTCCTGGAGATCCACCGCTACTCCGGCTTCTTCTTCACCGGCTGCGGCCGTCCGATGGCCGCGGCGCTCCTGAACGTCATGCGCATCCTCGGATTCCTGGTGCCGCTGTCGCTGCTGGTGCTGCTGTATTTCCGCCTGACGGGGAACGAAAGCACGGCGCTGACGCTGCTTCTCTCCACGCAGATGGGCTCCGACGTGCTGGCCGGCACGATCGCGCTGCTCCTGGCGCGACGCCTCACGCGGCGTTTCCCCGCCGACGGGGAGAGCGAAGACCTGCCGCCCCCGCGCAGACTTTTCCGCCGGACGGCCGGCTGACGACGGTTTCGTTGTCTTTCCCCCGATTTTACCGCGCGCCTCCGCCGAAACGGCTGGGGCGTTTTTGTCGCTGCATCGTGCCCGGGGCAGGGGAATTCCGCCCCGCACGGTGCCCGCGCCGCCAAAAACCCCGATTTTTTACGGTTTTCATTTGAAAGTCCGGCGAAAGGCATTAGATTATTGTGATATGGTTTTTTCTTCATGCGACGAGGCGATATTATGAAACGTTTTCAGACGATACTGTTGCTGCTCGGACTAACGGCCGGGACGTTCCTCCATGCGGACGACGTCGTGTCGGCTCCTGCTCAGAATCCCGATCAGCCGCTGCCGGAGATCCGGCTCGACGACGACGCCTGCAAGGAGATGATCACGTTCCTGTACGGTCTCTCCCTGCTGCGGACGCATTACGTCGACGGGAGCAAGACGGATTACCGCGACCTCTTCCGTTCCGCCTTGCGCGGCGTGATGCAGGACCTGGACCGGTTCAGCAACTTCGAGACGCCGCAGTCCTACGAGGAGGCGAAGAAGGATTTCTCCGCCCAGTTCGGCGGCATCGGCGTCACGCTCTCCACGCGGAACGGCGTGCTGGAGATCATGGGCATCACCGAGGACGGCCCCTCGGACAAGGCCGGGATCAAGCCCGGCGACATCATCGTGAAGATCGACGGCAAGGATTTGAACAAGCTCAAGCTCTCCGACTGCATCCTCATGCTCCGGGGCGACGTCGGCACCACGGTCGAAATCACCGTCCGCCGCGCAGGCGTGAAGGACGAACTCACCATGCACGTCGTCCGTGGCATCGTGGAGGTCCCGAGCGTGGTCGGCGCCCACATCCTGCCCGACACAGGCGGGATCGGCTATCTGCGCATCCTCCAGTTCGCGCAGGACACCCCGGGCCGCCTCGATTCCGCGCTCTCCCGGCTTTCCTCCGAGGGCATGACGTCGCTCGTGATCGATCTCCGCAACAATCCCGGCGGCATCGTGGACAGCGCGGTCGAAGTCTGCAGCCGGTTCGTGAAGGCCGACCAGACGCTCGTCACGCTCGAATGGCGCGACCCCTCGAAGAACCAGACGTACAAGTCCGTGAACTGCACGAAGTATTACAACTTGCCCGTGATCCTGCTCGTGAACGGCAATTCCGCGAGCGCGGCCGAACTCTCCGCATCGGCGCTCCGCGACCTCAAACGCGTGGTCGTGCTCGGCGAAAGGACGTTCGGCAAGGGGTCCGCGCAGAACATCATGCCGATCGGCGACCTGGGCGCGCTCCGCATCACCGTGGCGCATTACTTCACGCCCTCGCACACCCCCATTCACGGCAAGGGCCTCCAGCCCGACATCACCGTCGAAATCCCCCCGCAGCGGGCTCAGGCTTTCTACGCGCAGCTGAACGACGCACCGGGCGTCATCGACCCCGGCACCGCCGACGGCGTGCGCGACGTCCAGCTGGAGCGTGCCGTGGAAATCCTCCGCAGCGCCTCAATCCTGGAATCCGTGAAGGAATCCGGGGCCAAAAACGATTAACCGTCCAACACAAGGAATGACAATATGAGACTCCGCCGTCTTTTCAGCCTCGTCTGCCTCGTCGCGCCCCTCCTCGCCGGATGCGCCCGCGAGCTCATCGTGGCCGAAGTCCTGCAGATCCCCGAGCAGGCGCCCATCTACACCCGTTTCAACCTCTGGTACACCGACCCCATGAACATGGACTCCATGAACATGCTCAAGGGCGAGATCCTGCCGTTCGGCACCGAGGTCGTCGTGGACTCCGCCACCGAGAAGGAGATCCGCTTCACCTCTGTCGCCGACGGGAAGAAATTCCGCATCAAATACAGCGACGACTACCGGATGAAGCCGTGCGACGAGTGCATGCGCGAGCTTTTCTCCACGCAGAACGAATCCGACCTGACCGTGGGCGTGCGTCCCGTGACCATCGAGAAACTCAAGGCCGGGATCGTCGAGAAGGGCATGACCAAGCAGGAAGTCGAACTCGCGTTCGGTCCCCCCTGCGCCTTCCGCACCACGTCCCCCGCGCTCGATACCTGGTGCTTCTGGACCGAATTCCTGGTCGGCAAACGCATCATCTTCACCAGGGGCGTCGTCTCGGAAATCCTCGTACTCTAATCCCGCTTCGGAGTTGACCAAAATGAAAAAAACTGACCGTATCGCTGTCATCGGCGCCGGCAAAATGGCGACCGCAATCACCGTTTCCCTCGTTTCCAAGGGCGTCCCCGCGGAGTCCGTCGTCGCGTACGACGTGAGCCCGGACGCCGCGAAGAAGTTCACGGCCGCCACCGGCTGCAAGACCGCCGCCACCCTGGCCGCCGCGCTGAAGGACGCGCCGACCGTGCTGCTGGCCGTGAAACCCCAGGTCGCACCGGTCGCGCTGAAGCAGGCCGGGAGCGCGCTGAAGGGCAAACTCCTTATCTCCATCGTGGCCGGGCTCAAGCTCGCGTCCCTCGCCGAACTCGCCTCCGGGGCGCGTTGCGTCCGCGTGATGCCGAACACCCCGGCGCTTGTTCAGCAGGGCATGACGTGTTTCGCCGTGTCCGACCGTGCGACCGCCGCCGACCGTGCCAAAGCGCAGTCGATCCTGTCGAGCTTCGGCCTCGTCCGCGAGGTCCCGGAATCTCTTCTCGACGCCGTGACCGGCCTCAGCGGCAGCGGTCCCGCGTTCGTGATGGAGTTCATCCTCGGTCTGGCCGAGGGCGGCGTCTACTGCGGGCTCCCGCGCGACCTGGCCGTCGAATCCGCCATTCAGACCGTGCTCGGCACTGCCGAGATGTGCAAACGCGACCCGCAGGCTATTTCTGCGCTTCGGAACGCCGTCATCACCCCGAACGGCACGACCGCGCGCGGCATCCACGTGCTCGACACGGCCGGATTCCGCGGGATCGTGGAGAACTGCGTGATCGCCGCGGCGGAACGTTCCGCCGAGCTCGGGCGCAAGTGACGGACCGATCAAACCCCGTCGAAAACATTTAACCTTTTTTGAAGGAGACAAGGAGGATACCCATGATCGTGGCAACCATCAATGAGTTCATCAACGGCGGCGGCATCATGTCCGTCTACTGGGGATTCGCCATCGGCGGCTCCATCATTTTCGGCATCACGGCCATCTCCGCGCTGTTCGGCCTCTGGGGCGGCGACGCTCCGACCGACGTGGACGTGGACATGGACGGCGAGATCGACGTCGTTCACCCCGATTCCGGCGTCTTCGATTTCAAGCTGATCTCGTTCCGTTCCATCCTCGCCTTCATCGCCATGTTCGGCTGGGGCGGCGTGGTCTTCGGCGAACACGGCTGGGCCGGTTTCGCGGGCGCTCTGGCCTGCGGTCTCGTGACCATGGTCCTCACCGCCTACCTCATCATGTCGATCCTGAAGCTTCAGCAGGACGGAACTCGTGCGAACGCCTCCCTGATCGGCAAGAAGGGCACCGTGTACCTCGCCATCCCTGCCGGCGGACGCGGCAAAGTCGTGCTCGACCTCGGCGATTCCACCCGCGAAGTCACGGCCAGTTCGGCCGTTGCGCTGGCGAAGGGCGACTCCGTCGTCACGACGGGCGTCCACGCCGAAGTCTTCACGGTGAAGCCGGTCTGACGCCCGGCGATTCAACCCCGCTTCTTCAGGGTCTCTCCCGCTTCGACACGGGAGAGTCCCTGTTTTTTATGAGTTTTTTCCTTTTTCTTCTGGCATTTTGCCGCTTTTGCGCTATATTATTCTGAATTATCTCGTGCGGACGCGGGTCCGTTCACCTTTGAAGGAGCTTCCAAAATGTCGTTTCGTTCCAAAACCTCGGGCCTGACCCTTTCCCTGGCGCTCAGCTGCTGCCTCGGCACGGCCGTGCTTTGGGCGGACGAGACGGCCTCGGACGTTTCTGCCCCGTCGGATATTCCGATGGCCGTTCCCGTTTTGACGCCTGAGAAAGCCGCCGAATTGCAGAAAGCAGCCGAACCCGCCGCTGTATCGGAGGCCCCTGCCGACACGCTCATCGTGGAAACCGACGGGGATCCCGAAGCGGAACTCTCCGCCGACGCGATCCGTGACGCCGAACTTGAGGCGAAAAAAGCCGAAGAGAAAGCTACGCTCCGGGCGAAACACGACGCGCAGGCCCAGGAAGTCTTCCAGAAGGCGCTCGAACTCGAACGCGAGGGCGATTTCCGCAAGGCGGGGAAACGCTTCCTCGACGCCGAACTCCTCACCTCGGACAAGATCGTGAAGGCCAACGCGCTCTCCAACGCCGCACGGGCATTCCGTCAGGCCGAGCTCTACGGGCGCGAGTTCGACTGCATCGAACGCCTCATCTCCGAGCATATGAGCCGCATCGACTTCACCAAGGCCGTGAACCGCGAATACGAGATCGCCGACGCGTTCTTCAACGGCCACCGTGACGCCATGTTCGAGTGGCTGCCCTTCATCAAGGATTCCGACCGCTTCCTCGAGTGCTCCGAAGCCGCCCTTCGCAATGCCCCCTGCGCCGAACCGGCCGCGGCCGTGCGGCTCCGTCTGGGGCGGATGTACCTCACCGAGCAGCATCCCGAACAGGCTGTCGAGAAGTTCAAGGAAGTCCTCCAGCTTCATCCCGGCACCGAGTCCGCGTATTATGCCGAACTCGGCCTCGCAGACGTCTACTGCCAGCTCGCCGAACGTGGCGACGGCGATAACCGCTGGGCTAACCTCGCCATCGAACAGCTCGACCATTTCATCGAGAACAATCCCGAGGCTCCCGAGCTCCAGTGGGTGCGCGAACAGCGCCAGAAGATCGACGTCATTCAGGCAAAACGCCTCCACGACCTCGCGAAGTATCATCACCGGACCGGCCGCGACGACCTCGCAGAGCATTACCTTTCCCAGGTCGTGCAGCGTTATGCCGAAACCGAGCAGGCCATCCCGTCCGAACAGCTCCTCGCCGAGATCGACGAGACTTACGAGGCTCCGCCGTCCACGATGGAACGCAAGGATCCAACCCGTTACGAATTCACGCGGAACCCTATTCCGCTTGAGGATTCCGACCTCCTGATCGCCCCGGAGAACAGCGACGGCAAATGGCTGTTCCCCATCCGCGACCTCAAAAAGGACATCAGGACCGATTCCCGCGAAACCTACGAAGAAAGGGCCGGCTCCGATGAGACTTACTGATCTTTTCCAACGTCTGCGGTGCTCTCTTGCGCTCTGCTTCCTCGTGCTCGGCTGCGCACTTTCCGGCGTATCCTGCGGTTATTACCACATGGGTTCCATGATGCACCCGCAGATCAAGACGATCGCCATCAGCACCATTCGCAACGATACGCGGGAACCGCTCCTCACCGAGCTCGCGCGCACCCAGATCGCCGCACGGTTCCAGAGCGACAACTCCCTGAAGCTTGTCTCGAAGGAGGAGGCCGACTGCATCCTGTACGTCCGCCTCGTCGACGTCACGACGTCCGTGTCGCGTTATAACCCCGGATACGAGGAAGACGAATACCGTCCCGCCGAGTTTCACCTCACGATCAATGCGGAGATGGAGGTCCTGATCCCCGGCCGCAGCGAACCCCTGATCCGCAAGCGTACCGTGACCGGGATCGCGAACTATCAGTACAACGTCGATCCCCAGGTCGGCAAGTATTACGGCATGCGTCTTGCGAGCTTCGACCTTGGCGGCGAGATCGTCCAGTACACCACCGAGGCGTGGTAAGACTGATTTTCTCCGGACGTTTCCGTTTCCTCCGGCCGATCCTTTTTCCTTTTGCATAAACACGCTCACGGATGCTCGCGTATGCGCGCATATACGCGCGGGTTCGTTTTCTGCTCGAACGGGGCAGGGGGGCGCCGGTCGTCAGTTTTGAGCTCGGTTTGAGCTAGCGGAAGAGATTGGCCTTCACCCAGTTTTGAGATTGCGGCTGCGTCTCGGTATCTTTCCCCGTTTTGAGCTTGTGGGGGGCGGCAGGGCAGGGGAGCTCCAGCGCCCGCGCACCTCGGATACGGCGTTTTTTTCGGATTTTTGTTCGACTTTTTCGGGAAACCGGCTTGACAAAGTGAGGAAATGGGTGTATTTTATATTCTGCCGGTTCGAAAAAGAGCCGGTGTTCACCTCAAAATGATGCAGCGTTGGATTTGGTTTCCGCGGAGTCGGGTGCCGATTCGGAAGAAAAATCGAAAAATCTTTCGAAACTGGCTTGACAAAGCAGAAAAGCGTGCTACATTAAATAGCACCGCCTGATGAAACGCGAGTGGAATTGAGGTGGTGATCATTGAGAAGCCCGGACTGACCGGGACGGTGTT
>JAFYBD010000269.1 GCA_017540385.1 Lentisphaeria bacterium | reverse complement strand
TGGCCGCGGAAGTCAGGCCGCCCGCGCTGGACGCAAAGCCCGCTTCGGACGCGGACGCCACCCACGCGGATGATGCCGCCGCGGAAGTCAGCCCGCCCGCGCTGGACGCATAGTCGGCAGTGCCGCCTGAATAGATGATTGTGCCGCCGCTCCCGCCAGTACCGCCTGCCGAGGCGATGATGTCCGCTTTGGCCGCCGAGGTCAGAGCAGACGCCACTTCCGCGTTACTTGCGTAGTCCGCAATTCCCGCACTCCCGGCGCTTGACGCATAGTCGGCAGTGCCGCCTGAATAGATGATTGTCCCGCCGCTCCCGCCGGAACCGCCTGCCGAGGCGAGGATGTCCGCTTTGGCCGCCGCGGTCAGGCTCGATGCTACGCCCGCTTGGGCGACCGACGTGACCGCCCCTGCGGCAGAGTTCACAACCGTGGTCATGGCGGCCGCGGTCAGCCCGCCCGCGGAACTCGCGTAGCTGACGGACGAAACCGCTCCTGCGGCGGAGTTCACGACCGTGGTCATGGCCGCGGAAGTCAGCCCTCCTGCGCTGGCGGCATAACCTGCGCTCGTCGCAGATCCCGCCGAGGTCGCCGTCCCTGCGCTTACGGCATAACCCGCCGAGGCCGCGGACGTCACGTTGCTCACGTCGATCGTCGCGCCGCTGATCGCGTACTGGATCATGCTCTGCGCCTCGGTGCGCGTTACGAGTTCCTGGTTCTGCGAGGTCGGCTCTCCGATCCCGGCTACGCGGTTTCTGACCGTGAAATTCTCGATTTGCAGCACGAACACCGCGTTGCCGTCCGTGTCGTACCCGACCAGTTCGCCGGTCAGGCCGCGTTTCGATTCCGCGGTCCCCAGCCACGTCGTCAGCTCCTCGGTGTTCATGGTCGAGATCGGAATCACGAACTCCGTGAACGTCATCGTTTCGCCGTTGATGCTGTCGGTGACCGAATGGACCGTGATCGAACCCGCGTCCGCCGTGAGCTTGCACGTCGTGCTGCGGTCGTAGTCGCCGTCCATGCTCCAGTTCCACGCCGCGATCCCGCTGAACGCCGAGATCGGATACGGCGTCGCCACGTCCCGCTCCGTGAAGAGCCTCATTCGCAGGCACACCGACACTCCGAGTACCAGAGTCGGCGCGGATTCGTTCCGCATATTGGCGTAATCCCGCACCGCCCCGAGCGTTTCGTTTGCGGCCACATAGAAAATCAGATCCTGCATGTCATTCCTCCCTGAAGTCGAAGGTTGTGTTGTAGTCGTAGATGATTTGCACGTTTCGAGCCTCCCAGCCCCGCAGATGCTCCGTCCCGGACGAACCCGCCGGGATAGCCGCCGAACCGCATCCCCACGATGCGAAGACTCCCCCGCTCAGCGTGAGGCTGTTCACGCCGGAGGACACCGTCGTCCCGAGCGGGTCGAATGTTTCCGTCCACGAATCCCCGGCGGGAGCGCCTTCGGCCTCGGGAGCGACCGCGCTGAACGTCATTACGCCCGCCGAAGCCGCCGGGACGCCGTCGAACACCGGCATGATGCGGGTCATCTCGGTCGCGCTGAAACAGTGCCAGTATCCGCCGGAGTGGTAGTAATAATCCACGATGTGCCGGATATCCGGCACAATGGAGCTGTCCACGGTCACGCTCCGCCCGGATTCCGTGTCGTCGTACGCTTCCTGCGGCGTGCTGCCGGAACCGTTTTCCCCGACGGCTTTTTCCACGGCGTATCCGCCCTCGTTCAGCACGTAGCGCAGCTGGTTCAGCATGTCGCGCCGCTGGACCGCCCAGCGTGCGTTCAGGCAGCGTTCCATGACTCCGCCTTCCGCCGGGACCAGCGCGGAGTATCCCGCCGAGGATGCGAGCTGTTCGAGCGAACTGTACGCCGCGCCCGTCCGGTCGACGTACGCCCCGCTCGAAATGAGCGCCGTGAGTTCGCCGTCGAAATGCTCCATGAAGGTGAACGATTCGACGCTTCCCTCGGAGACCGCGTTTTTCCCGATGGGCAGAAACTTCACGCTTCGTTCGTCCTCCGGCACCAGAAATGCCTCTCCGGGCACGCACAGTGCCGTGTTCGCGAGTTCGGCCGCGACCATTTTCTCCCTCGCCCCGGACGAGACCGTGCAGCTCCGGTGATAATCCGAATCGACGGCCTCCTTACGTTCGCAGAACGCCGACACGAGCCCCCTCAGCGGAGGCAGCGGCGTGCAGAGCGCCGGATGGTCCAGATGATAATCGCTCCAGCTCATTCGCACCACCTTCCGGCGATTTCGATGTCGCCGCCGTAATGGATTTGCCGCAGCGAGCCGTCCGGCCTGACCTCGGCCAGCGCTTTGTACCACCCCCGGGGACCGCTCGCATCGGACGACAGGCTGGTCGCGTACGAATACTCCAGACCGTCCGTCCCGGCGTCGTAATGCACGGTCAGGTAGACGACGAAACCCGCGGACACCGTGAGGGTCCCCGCGGGCATGTCGTGATGGCTGCTGCCGACCGTGATCGTCCCGGCGTAGAGGCTGTCCGGGGCGGAAGCGTCGTAGATCCTCGCCGTCGTCGCTCCGGTCAGCTCCACGCGGAACTGCCCGGCGTAACCCGTTTCGACCGTCGTGGTCCCGCCGGAGACGGCGGCGGAGGGTTCCGCCTCGGTGCCGTTCCAGCGGATCAGTTTTCCGGCCCCGGTGTCGATCACGTCGAGTAACGGCGAGGCTGATTCGAGCTTGCCGAGCTGATCCACGGCCTCCGCCAGCGCGTTGAACTTCTCCCGGAGCGTCTCGAAGACGTTTTCCCCGGATTCCAGTCTCGGTGTGATCATTCGTCGTCCTCCCCGGCCGTCTCGTACAGCCGTTCGTCCCAGCCCGACGGGTTCGGCGAAGCCTTGTACACCACCTTCGCCACGTAACGCCGTCCGTCGGGGTAGATTTGTCCGCCGAGGTTCAGCCAGCTGTCGATCCCGGTCCCGAAATCGCCCAGCGCGGGCATGCAGATCTTGCCGGCCCGTGCGGCGGCCGCCCAGGAAGCGTCCTTCAAGCCGCAGTGACGGCTGAACTCCGTGATCGTGTAGCTCGGCAGGAGCCAGCTTTCGCAGTTCATCGTCCGCATTTTCAGCAGATGCCAGCCTTCGCCCAGCGCGGCTGTCCCGGACGGCGTCTTCACCCAGCGGTAATTCATCCGCTGCGTCGGGTTCAGCACAGCATCCGTCGCACTTTCCCACCATGCGGGCGTTTCCTCCGTCCCTTTTGCGGCCAGACAGTAGTTCCAGTTCGTGCGGTAGTCCGGGTGGTCCTCCAGCGGGACCGAGACCACGCTGATGTCCAGCGTGTGTTCCTTCGGACCGTGTCGGCCGATGAGGAACCGCAGGTTGCTTCCGGCGTTCAGGTTCTCCCACACGAGCTCGATCTCGTAGATAGGCCCCCCAATCTGACGCGTCCGCCAGGCCGTCAGTTCGTATTCCCCGCTCGGGTCCCGGTCGCCGATGGCGAGTTCCGCGCTTCGGGTCTCCACCTCGCTCCGCGTGCCGTAATAGGTCTCCCGGTAGGACGCTCCGCCGGAATTCGTGCTGCGGACTGCGCTTTTATGTTTGAGTTTCAGCATCGTCCGCCTCCTTCAGTCGATCTGGCCGATCGCTTCGATCTTGTCCGCGATTTCGTCCAGTTCCGCGTTGATTTGCTTCAGGATTTCCATGATGAGTTCCGTTTCCGGGTCGCTTTCCCCGATTCCCGGCACCTTCACCGTTCGTTCCGCCGTTGCCTGCTTCATTCTTCCTTGTTCCTGTTGTTGTGTTTGTTGTTCCGTCTGCCCGGGGGAGGGCCCGCCGTCATTCCTCCAGGCCGTTCACTTCGGCCCCGTCGCTGCGCTCCGCGCGGACCGCGTACCTCTGGAATCTCCCTTTTTCCGCGGTCAGCGCCGCCGAGACCACCAGGTATTCCTCGTCGTCGTACGCGAGCACGTCTCCGGCTTTCGGGACGTCGTCGCCCTCCACGAATCCGTCGAATTCCACTTCGGTCCGTCGGCTCACGGCCGCGAGCCGGTCCATCCTGCCGTCTTCGCCCCGGACCGACGCCGTGCCGGTCAGGGTCGAGCGTATCCGGATGTTCCGCATGGCGATGTCGAATCCGTTGCCGTCCAGGCCGGTGATAAGTCCCAATGCCCGCATGTCAGTATCCCCGCAGAGTTTCGCGGCTGAAGACCGGTTCGTCTCCGGCGATGGTGGAGAATCCGGCTCCGCGCCCGTTTTCGGCCGCTCCGGGCAGGATCATCTCGCCCGCCGCCGTCCTGCGGAGCGACTCGCGCACCTGAGCCACGCGCAGTCTCAGTTTTTCCGGCAGGATGTCGCCGGCGCACCGTCCCCGGGCACGTTCCTCGCACAGGGTCAGGTTCCAGTCGCGGAGCAGCGCCGCCGCACGGTCGGAGTTCACTGGCGTTTCGTATCGGCATCCGGCCGACGCGTCGATCTCCGCCGCCGAAGCGTCCAGGTCGTCCTGAGCGGCTGTCGCGCCGTTGCTCCCGTACAGTCCCGCGTAATCCGCGCCCAGCCGTATTTCCAGGTCGTTGATTGTGGCGTATGCCATGGTTTCCGCCTTTCGTTTTGGTTGTCGTTCTGATGCGTTTCGTTCCCGTCCTCCGGCCGGTGAAGTCGCAAGTCCGGTCCCTCTCTGCGCGCCAAGGAGATGATTTCACGCAGAAGGCGTCCGTCCTCGCGCTTCATCGGGCCGGGGTCCGGGCGGTCCGTCAGCCTGCGGCCGTGCCGCCGCGACCCAGCAGATGCGGGAAGAGCGCCGCGGCGTTTCCGTATGCTTCTGCGCCGAAGAGGATTCTGCCGTCCATGAAGACGTTTTCATCGTTCGGCTGGTTCAGGATCGTGAGGCTGGCTTCTTTGTTCTTCAGCACCAGGATCGGCTTCAGCGCGCCGGTGAAGCGGCCGAGGAACCAGTAGTTGGCGTTTGCTCCGGTCAGGCGCGGGCTCACGACGAGTTTCACCTTGTCCTTGTGCGGGTTGGCGAATTCCTGATCGTTGCTGTCGCGGAAGGTGTCGGAGTACAGGATCTCGCGGGCGGTGTCCTCGAGGGACGGGCCGACGATCAGGTGCGTCGGACGCGTGTTCACGGGCTGGCCGTTGTGGCCGCGGAACGAGTACATCTGGGTGAAGAACGAGCCGAAGTTGGCGAACGTGAGCGCATTGGTCGTGACGTTGTTGATCGTGCTCGGACCGTACTTGCGGCTGCTGTTGTAGAAGCTGGCGCCGTCGATCCAGTTCGGCGGGTTCACGAGGGCTTCGGTGAAGAGGGTGTCCCACAGCTGTTCGCCGGCCTCGCCCATGGCGGCCACGAGCGTGCCGTACATACCCCAGTTGTCGCTTTCGACGTCGCGAACGGGGATGGCCACGGTGTCTTCCCAGGGGCGTTCCACCAGGCGGATCTTGTGCGTGGAGAGATTCTTGATCTGGCGGGGGCCCAGCCACTCGCGCATCCCGGCGAAGGCGTCCAGGAACGGGATCTCCATGGCGGTGTGCTTGGGATCGCCCTCGATGGCCGCGAGCTCGCGGTAGATCGTTTCCGCGCCCTCGGTCGCCTGCTTGAATTTCAGGTTGAAGCTCGTCCGCATCGCGGACAGCGTTTCATGGTTCAGTTCCATCTTTCAGCTTCCTTTCGTTGGTTGATTCGTTGCTGTACACGCTCAGGCGACCGGACCGTTGCCGATTTCCGCCACGACGCCGTCGGCCGTCACGTCGCGGATGACGCCCGCGCGGACCGCCGCGGTCCCGCCGGTCATGGTGACCGTCTGGTCGTCCTGGACGTAACACGGTTTGTTCAGGTCGCTCAGGGTGACGGCGCCGCTGCTGACCGGACTGTACAGGAACATTCCGGAACGGGTCTTCACGGTCTCGCCGCCGACGGCGGTGTTTTCCGCGCGGCCGACCACGGTGATGCTGCCCGAGGAGGTCGCGGGGACCGCGTAGCCGGACGAATTGACCGCGGTGATGGCCCCGGCGTAGACGGTGCTGCCGCCGGCCACGGTGAATTCACGGGTGTAGTGGACGCCGCCGGCCGCGATCTCCGGGGTGTTCCTGGCTTCTGTGAGTGCTGACATGATTCATGTCTCCTTCTGGTTTGAGGTTTCGCCTCGCCGGGATGACGTCATCCCTGCTTGGCTTGTTGATATTCGTCTTTGTCGAACCCGAATCTCCGGATCATCGCTTCGTCGGCCTCGCTCAGGTTCCGGCCCCGGACGGCTTTCCGGTCCGGCGCGAACTCCATCCGCCCGGGAATGGCCGCGGGAGCGTGTTCGAGGTAGGCCGCCAGGACCGCGCAGTCCTGTTCCTTCGCCCAGTTTTCCGCGAGGGCGTTCGTGAGTTTCCCCTCCTGAAGCCCCCGGGCGATGAGCTCGTCCTTGCGTTTCCGTTCGGCCGCGCAGGTCAGCGTGTCGAGTTCTTCCCGCAGGCTGTCCGCCATGTCCGCGCGTTCCCGCACGGCTTTCAGCACGTCCGGCAGCACGGCGTCCGGCTCGTTGTCCTTCACGCCCAGTCCCTCGCGTACGGCCTCGATGGTTTCCGCTTTCGCCTCGATGGCCGCTGCGGTCCGTTCGAATGCGGCCGTTTCATCGTCTTCTCCGGTCAGGACGATCTCGTCCCACAGCGTGCGCCCCAGCAGCCGGCCGAGGGCGCGTTCCATCGGGTCGGAGGCCTGTTTCAACGTGATGGTGCTGTGCGCGGTGTCCTCCGGGTCGTGGTCCTCGCCGCCGGCCGCCAGCACGTCCGCGTCGTTGAGCGCGGGCTCGTTCTCCATCGCCACGCTGGTCACGCGGATCGGGCCTTCCTTCAGGCCGCGGATCACAGGCGAGCAGTAACGGAAGATCTTCTCTTTCAGGAGTTCGTAAGCGGTCGGAGTCCATTCCACGCGGATCCTCAGCTCGTCTTCCTCGCGGTAAAGCGTGCCGAATCCCATCGCCGCCACGCCGGACGGCACCAGACGCAGCGCCTCGCTCTCCTCCACGCCGTGACGCTCCGCCAGCAGGTGGAGGTAATGATTGGAGTCGACCGGGATCGCCTCGCCCTTGTTCGCCTGATACGCCGCGATCGCGTCCAGGTCTTCCCTGCTCAGGCGCAGTTCGTATTCCTTTCCGTTTTTCACGAGCCGGTTGATCCCGGCGTGCAGCAGAGTCCATTCTTCCGGGACTCCGTTCCTGTCTCGTTTTACAGTTCCCATTGACTGCTCCTTTGTTATGTTCGGTTTGAACCGGGACGGATGCCGAATCCGTTCCGTTGTCTGTCTGTCGTTTACCAGCCGAAGATGCGCGCGTCCGGCGTCCTCGCGTGGGGCGGGAGTGGCTCCATGCCGCACGGCGCGCTGTCCGCTTTTCCGGCCGCGTGGACCGCCAGGGCCAACGCCCAGAACCGGTCCGAATGTCCCGACTCGTCGCGTCCGGCGTCGTACCGCACGTTTCCGGCCGCGGTCACGCTCCGCACCACCTTGTGCAGATCGTGCCGCAGCGTCTCGTCCGCCAGGATGCGGATTCCGCGCGATTCGAACGCCGCCCGGACCGGCATGGCGAGAGCCGCCTTGACCGGGGCCGTGAACGTGATCCCCTCCACGCGGTATTTCCCGTGGCGTTCCTGCATCTCCTCCGCGAGCATCATGCCGAGCCCGGTCGCGTCGATGCACAGCCGTTCCAGCCGTCCGTCGTCCAGCTTCCGCGAGATCGCGTCCGCCTGCATCCTGAACGGCGCGTCTTCCAGCACTTCGTATCCGCTCTGCCACAGGATGTCCCCGATGCGCGTCAATTCGAAGTACACGGCCACGTCCTTTCTGCGCCCCACGTCGTAACCCGCGAACCGCAATGCCTTCGGATGTTCCGACAGAGCCTTTTCAAGTTCGCCCGCGTCGTTCTCGCAGCCGCCGATCATGCCGTAATCCAGCAGGGATCCGCCGGAAGCCGCGGCTTCGATAAGATACTGTGTCCGCCAGGCGTCTTCCGTCCGGCATTTCGCGCGCATCCGCTTCAGCCATTCCTCGCGGCCGAGGCTTTCTCCGGTCATTTCGTTCACGCGTTCCACGAAGCCCTCCTCGACCGCGTCCAGGATGCTGGTCCGGTGAACGCTCCAGCCCATCGCGTTTGCGCCGTGTTCCGCCTCGCGGAGCATCCGGCAGAACGGCGATTCCGCGCTTCCGTCCACGCTCAGCGCCGAGACCATTTCCAGCTGGCCGCCCCAGGTCGTGCACGGCAGCGCCATGTCGATGACTTTCCCGCTGTCCTGGTGAAGATCGGCCTCGTCGATCAGGATGTCGCCGCCCTTGCCCGCAAATGCTTCCGGTGTGCTGGAGAGACTGATGACGCGGCTTCCGTTGCCGTATTCCGCCGTGTACGCCCGGATCCCGTGCAGCGGGTCGATTACCGACGCGCTTTCGCCTGCGAGACCCCGGCAGACCGCGTTGGACGCAGCCGCCCATTTCGCCACGTACTCCGTGATGAATTCGTGCGCGGTGAATTCGTCCCGGCTGGTCACCCACTGCACCGTCCCGGGCCGACGCAAACATTTGTCGTTCACGCGGAAACTCGTCGCGTAAGTGATCCCGATCCGGCGCGATTTCGCATACAGTTTCATGGCCGAATCGTCCAGGATCCACCGTTTCTGATACGGCAGGAAGTAATCCGCCAGTTTCATCGTTCCTCCGGGGGTGCGCTCTAATGATTTCAGGGTATCTCTTAAGGGTATCTCTAAAAATTAGATCGGATGGATTTTCAGCGCATGGACCAAAAGGACCAATGCAGGAAGATTTGAGCGTGGCTACCTGAAGGTAACCACCGAAAATCTTACCAGTTGGACTTGGTCCAAACGCGAAAAGCCGCCGAATACCAATTTTTAGAGGTGCCCCTAAATAAAATACATGGTACGGCGTGTTTTTTCAAGGTTCCTTTTGAATTTCACGTTCCGCCGTGTATATTATTTGGCCGGGGTTCGCCCCGATCACACCCCGTACACCACGATCGCACAGCCCATGGACTCTCCCGCCGAAAAAAACTCCCGCCGCATCAGACTCGCGTTCGCTTCCTGCCCGGACTACTCCGCGCAGGCGCTCCGTCCCGCCCTGGAACGCGTCCTGACGCCCCAGATCGAGGCCGTCGGCGGCGTCTCCGGCAAATCCGTGATGCTGAAGCCGAATCTGCTGGCCTGGCGCAAGAACAACGACCCGCAGGCGGTCAATCCGCGGTTCATCGTGGAGACGGCGCGACTCTTCCTCGATGCCGGGGCATCGCGCGTAGCCGTCCTGGAGAATCCCGCGGTCCAGACCGCGCCACAGGTGCTGAAGGCGATGGGGATCCTCGACGAACTCAAAGCGCTCGGCGTCACGGCGGCGAATTTCGGCGACTACAAAAAACAGCCGCCGCTTGACTCCGTCTGCTACCACAACCTCGAGATCGCGAACGAATTCCGCGAATTCGATTTCGTGGCCGATCTCGCGAAGGCGAAGACCCACGGCATGATGACCCTCACGTTCTGCGTGAAGAACCTCTTCGGACTCGTGAACGGCGGCGACCGTCTGGCGTGGCATCTGGCAGTCGGACGCGACTACGACAAATTCGCCGACATGCTGCTCGACCTCTATCTCGTGGTCCGGCCGGATTTCAGCCTGCTCGACGCCGTCACCTGCATGGAGGGCAACGGCCCCGGCGCTGGCACCCCGACCGACCGTTTCTTCGTCGCCGGCGGCACCGACGCCCTCGCGCTGGATCACGACGCGGCGAAGATCCTCGGCGTCGATCCGGCCACCCTGCCGCTGTTCCGCCGGGCAGCCGCGCGGAATCTGATCCCCGATCCCGCGATCATCGACCGCATCGGCGACGTCCCGGTCTGCGAACCCCTCGCGCTCCCGGACCAGCCGGTCATGGACATGGCGCAGCTGCATCTCGGCGTCGGGATCCCGAAACATCTCCAGAAGATCCTGCACCGGGCGCTCGTCGTGAATCCGAAACTCGATCCGAAAAAATGCGTCGGCTGCGGCGTCTGCGTCAGGATGTGTCCGCCGAAATCGCTCCGGCTGGTCAACGGCAGACCGGCGTTCGATCTGCCGCACTGCATCCGGTGTTTCTGCTGTCAGGAACACTGTCCGAAGGGTGCGATCGAGCCGCGGATGACGCGGACGATGCGCGTCCTGAAAGCTGTGGACCGGTTCTTCCGGAACTGAAAAAAGTTCAAAGAAAATTATCGAATAAATATGCAAAACATCGGAAAAACCGGCGCGATTTGGAAAAAAACGAGAAAAAACTCCACTTTTTTCGAAAACCGACTGGAAAAATCGGCCCGGTGATTGTATAGTAATAACTCCGTTGATGCGGAAAAACGCATCGGCGGTCCAACTTCGCCATTCGAAGCGATCGTTGCCCGAGGACACTCAGCAGCGCTGAAAATGCTCGGTATCAGACGTGGAGGACGGCGGTCCCATTGGAAACCCGTTCCGGGTCGGCGGAGCATTGCGCCGTCGATTCGGGATGCTCAAATACATACATTCGAACCATCTTCAACCCAAAACCATAGCAACAAAGCGAGAAAAACATGGAAGTTCGGGCAGTAACAAAGTATGTCCGCATCGCTCCCTCCAAGGGTATGGATTTCTCCCGGGTCATCCAGGGCAAACCGTACGCCGAGGCGCTTGCGATCGCGGAGCTTTCCCCGAGAAAGGCCGCCAAGCTGTTCGCCAAGACGCTCAAATGCGCCAAGGCAGCCGCAGCCGAGAGCGGTTTGAACGAAGCGTCTTTGAAGGTGAAAACCGCAGTGGCGGACCCCGGTCCGATGCTGAAGCGTTTCCGCCCCAAAGCACGCGGCATGGCGGGCAGAATCCGCAAACGCATGAGCCACTTCACCGTGGTTCTCACCGACGACTGAGATGAAAGGAAATCACAGTGGGACAAAAAATTAATCCAATCGGGCTGAGACTGGCCCTGAACAAGAATTGGTGCTCCCGGTGGTTTGCCCGCAAGGACAACTTCGGGACGTGGCTTCATGAGGACCGCAAAGTCCGTACGTTCATCAAGAAGAACTACAATCAGGCCGCTATCTCCAACATTCTGATCGAACGCTACTTCAACCGCGTTCGCACCACCATTTTCGCTGCCCGCCCCGGCGTGCTCCTGGGCAAGAAGGGCGGCAAGGACGCCGAGATCGACAGACTCCGCGAAGACGTGAGCAAGCTGCTCGACAAGGGGCAGGAGCTCATCGTGGACGTCATCGAGGTCAAGCAGCCCGAGACCAACGCTCAGCTCGTCGCCGAGAACGTCGCGGCGCAGCTCGAACGCCGCATCGGTTTCCGCCGCGCCATGAAGAAGGCCATCCAGACTGCGATGGACCTCGGCGCGGAAGGCGTCAAAATCCAGTGCTCCGGCCGCCTTGGCGCCGCCGAACTGGCTCGTACCGAAACGTATAAGGAAGGGCGCACGCCCCTCCAGACACTTAAGGCCTACATCGACTACGGATTCACCGAGGCCAACACGACCGCTGGCAAGATCGGCGTGAAGGTTTGGATCTGTCATAAGGAACTCACGGAGGAAATGCAAAATGCCGTTAATGCCAAAAAGAGTAAAGCACAGAAAGGTGCAGCGCGGTAATAACGCCGGGCTGTCCCAACGTTGCAACAAACTGGACTTCGGCGATTTCGGATTGCAGACGTTTGAGCGCGGTTTCCTGACCGCCGCCCAGATCGAAGCCGCCCGTGTCGCGATCACCCGCCACATGAAACGCCGCGGTCAGGTGTGGATTCGCCTGTTCCCGTACAAGCCCTGCACCAAGAAGCCCCTGGAAGTCCGTATGGGCAAGGGCAAGGGCAACGTCGAATACTGGGTCGCCCCCGTGCAGCCCGGCCGCATGCTCTTCGAAATCTCCGGCTGCTCCGAGACCCTCGCCAAGGAGGCCATGAGCCTCGCGGCTTCCAAACTCCCGATCCGCTGCCGCTTCGTCTCGCGCGTCCCGGCCGTTTAACGTGAGGAAGGTACTGACATGAAAAAGAATTCCAAGCCCACTGTCAACAAGGCTATGAAGCAGATCCGCGAACTCCCTCAGGACGAACTCGTCGCCCGCGACGCCGCTCTCCGCAAGGAAAAGTTCCTCCTCCGCGCCCAGGCCAAATCCGGTCAGCTTGAAAGCCCGGCCAAAATCCGCCTCGCCCGCCGCAACCTCGCCCGGGTGATGACCGAACTCAACAATCGTGCTTCGGCCGGCAAATAAGGAATACCAGAAATGGACGAAACCATTAAGACTGATACCGCCGCCGCAGCCTCCGCTGTCGTTCGCGGCCACCGGAAAACCCGCGTCGGTAACGTTGTCAGCGACGTTCAGAACAAGACGATCGTCGTTGAAATCGTCACCCGTTCCGCGCACCCCCGGTACAAGAAGGTCGTCAAGAGCCACGTCCGCTACGCCGCTCATGACGAGAACAACGAAGCGAAAGTCGGCGATCAGGTCATGATCGCGGAGACCCGCCCCCTGAGCAAGTCCAAGCGCTGGCGCCTGGTCAAAATCATCAGCCGCGGCGAATAAGAGGAGACTTGAACCATGGTTCAGATGCAATCCAGTTTTGAAGTCGCCGACAATTCCGGCGCCAAGCGCATCGTGCTCATCACCGTCCTCGGCCAGCGCAAGACCATCGCCTCCATCGGCGATATCGTCACCGCCACCGTCAAGGAAGCCATCCCCGGCGGTACCGTGAAGAAAGGCGACGTCGTCAAGGCCGTCGTCGTCCGCACTGCCGCGCGCATCCGTCGTCCCGACGGCTCCTATCTGCGCTTCGACAAGAACGCCGCGGTCATCATCGACGACCAGAAGAACCCGAAGGGCACCCGTATCTTCGGACCGGTCGCGCGTGAACTCCGCGACAAGAACTTCATGAAAATCATTTCCCTGGCGCCGGAGGTCCTCTGATGAACAGCGAATTGAACAAGTGCCAGAAGCACTACCACGTCAAGAAGAACGACACGGTGCAGGTCATCAGCGGCGGCTGGAAGAACAAGACCGCCAAAGTCGTGGCCATCCTGAAGAAGAAAGACCGCGTCGTCCTCGAAATCGAGAATCCCACCGACCGCGACCGTGAACGCATCACGAAGAAGCGCACCGTCCGCAAGAGCGCCGCGAATCCGAACGGCGGCCTCGTCGACCGCGCCGTCTCCGTGCACGTCTCCAACGTCAAGAAGATCGCTTCCGCCGACGAAGGCGCGAAGAAGGCCGAGTGAGTGGAGGAACTGAACAATGCCCGATATGAGAAAATACTACAATGAGCAGGTCCGCCCCGCTCTTCAGGAAAAACTCGGACTCAAGAACGTCATGGAGATTCCGAAGCTGAAGAAGATCGTCCTCAGCACCGGCATCGGCACCAAGATGGAAAAGGACGCCTTCTCCGAGGCACGCACCCATCTCTCCGCCATCGCAGGTCAGGCCCCGGTCGTCTGCAAGTCCCGGAAGAACATCGCCAACTTCAAACTCCGCGCCGGCATGTCCGTGGGTCTGATGGTCACCCTCCGCGGCGACCGCATGTACCAGTTCCTCGATCGTCTGGTCCACAACGCCTTCCCCCGCGTCCGCGACTTCCGCGGCATTCCGAAGAAGGGCTTCGACCACGTCGGAAACTACAACCTCGGGATCCCCGATGTGTCGATCTTCACTGAAATCGACCTCGACAAGATCAAGTATCCGCTCGGAATGAACATCACGATCGTGACCAGCGCGAAGACCGACGCCGCGGCGAAGGAACTTCTCACCATGCTGGACTTCCCGTTCGCCAAGTAAGGAGACGTTGAGAAATGGCTAAGAAAAGTCTGATAGCGAAACAGAAACGTGGCGGGAAATTCAAAGTCCGCAGCTATACGCGCTGCGCTGCCTGCGGTCGCCCGCGTGCCGTCATCCGCAAATTTAAACTCTGCCGTATCTGCTTCCGTGAAATGGCCTCCACCGGCCAGATCCCGGGCGTGATTAAGGCCAGTTGGTAACAGAAAGGAATCGAACAAATGAGTATGCAGGATCCGATTTCAGATATGCTGACGCGCCTTCGCAACGGCTGCATGTCCATGCAGAAGGTCGTTTCCATGCCTTCTTCCATCATGAAGACCGCCATCGCGGAAGTCCTCAAGCAGGAAGGCTACATCGCCGACTATGTCGTCGAGGGTGAAACGAAGAAGGTTCTGAAGATCACCATGAAATACTTCAAACGCCAGCCCGTCATCGAAAACCTCCAGCGTGTTTCCAAGCCGTCGTGCAGACTGTACTGCGGCAGCCAGAACATTCCGAAGGTCAAAGACGGCATGGGTATCGCCATCCTCTCCACCTCGAGAGGTGTACTGAGCGGCAAGGACGCCGAGAAACAAAACGTGGGCGGAGAGATTCTCTGCTACGTCTGGTAATTTTGAGGAGTCATCATGTCTCGTATTGGTAAAAAACCGGTCGTCATCCCCGCAGGCGTCACCGTCAAAGTCGAGGACGGCGCCACCGTCGTCACCGGCAAGCTCGGAACCCTCTCCATCCCCACCCAGAAGCACATCACCGTCGCAGTCGAAGGCGACCAGGTGGTTCTCTCCCGCGACACCGACCTTGACAACGCCAAGGCCATGCACGGTCTGAACCGCGCCCTGATCCAGAACGCCGTCATCGGCGTCTCCAAGGGTTACTCCAAGTCGCTCGAGATCGTCGGCGTCGGCTTCCGCGCCGACCTCGCCGGCAACAAGCTCACGCTCAAGGTCGGCTATTCCCACGACATCAACTACACCGTGCCGGAAGGCATCAAGATGACCGTCGCCGACGGCTACAAAATCACCGTCGAGGGCTTCGACAAGCAGCTCGTCGGCGCCGTCGCCTCCACCATCCGCGCTTTCCGCAAGCCTGAACCTTACAAGGGCAAGGGTGTTCGTTACTCCGACGAACAGGTTACGATCAAGCCCGGTAAGAAGAACGCATAACGGGTGAAAGGAATTAAAATGACTCGCAATTCCCAAGTCAGAAGACAGCTTCGCCATGTGCGTCTCCGCAAGAAAGTCGCCGGGACGGCCTCCGTCCCCCGCTTCTGCGTCAGTCTCACCGCGAACAACATGTACTGCCAGTTCATCGACGACGACGCCGGCGTCACGCTCGCGTCCAGCTCCACGCTCGCTCCCGAGTTCAAGGCCCTGAACCTCAAGCGCAACGTCGAGGCCGCAGCGGCCCTCGGCAAACTCGCCGCCGAAAAGGCCATCGCCGCCGGAATCTCCGCCGTCGTCTTCGACCGCAGCGGTTTCCAGTATCACGGCAGAATCAAAGCACTCGCCGACGCAGCCCGCAAGGCCGGTCTTAAATTCTAAGGGGTATCAACTATGAGTTTTGACAAATCCAGAAAAGACAGCCCGGCCAAAGACGCCGACCGCGAGCAGTCCGACACCGAAGAAGTCGTGATCAGCATCAACCGCTGCTCCAAGGTCGTCAAGGGCGGCCGCAACTTCTCCTTCGGCGCGCTCGTCGTCGTCGGCGACCACAAAGGCAAAGTCGGCTTCGGTTACGGCAAGGCCAACGAAGTCTCCGACGCCATCCGCAAGGGCGGCGAAGCTGCCCGCAAGAACATGGTCGCCCTGCCGCTCGCAGGCCACACCATCCCCCATACCGTCACTGCCAAGTATCGCGGCTCCAAGGTCCTGATGCGTCCCGCATCCCCCGGTACCGGTCTGATCGCCGGCGGCGCCATGCGCCCCGTCCTCGGTCTCGGCGGCGTCGTTGACGTCCTCGCCAAGTCCCTCGGCTCCAGCAACCCGGCCAACGTCGTCAAGGCGACGTTCCGCGCCATCGAGCTGCTGAAGACCAAGGAACAGATCCTTGAGAAACTCGGCAAGATTTGAAGAGAAGGAGTTCATCATCATGAATCTGCATAGTCTCGAAACGACCCCCGGTTCCCGCAAGACCAAGCACAGAGTCGCCCGTGGCGACGGCTCCGGCTGGGGCGGAACCGCAGGCCGCGGTGAAAAGGGACAGCGTTCGCGCAGCGGCGCCGCCATCCGTCACCACTTTGAAGGCGGTCAGACCCCGAGCTTCCGCCGTATTCCGAAGCGCGGCTTCAAAATGCACGGCGTGAAGGAGATCTGCAACGTCGTCAACGTCGGTACGCTCAGCGAAGTGTTCGACGCCGACACCGAAATCACCGAAGAGGTCCTGCTGAAGGCCGGTCTCGTCGCCAAGAACAAAGCTCCGCTCAAGGTTCTCGGCACCGGCGACGTCACCAAGGCCCTCAAGGTCAAAGCGCAGAAGTTCTCCGAATCCGCCAAGGCCAAGATCGAGGCCGCCGGCGGTTCCGTCGAAGTCATCGAATAACCCCTGCGGCATCTCCGCCGGAAATTGAGGCAACATGTTTAAAGCATTTATCAACGCTTTCAAAATCAAGGAACTCCGTAACAGGATCCTTTTTTCCGCAGCGGTCGTCATTGTCTGCCGGGTCGCGGCCAACATCCCGTGCCCCGGAGTCAATACTCAGAACCTCAGTGTTTATTTCGACAAGCTCTCCCAGGAGACTGCCGGAAACTTCCTCGGCATGATCGACCTGTTCAGCGGCGGCGCGCTCCAGCAGTTCGCCGTCGGCGCGCTCGGCATCATGCCCTACATTTCCGCCTCCATCATCATGCAGCTCCTGGTCCCCGTCCTGCCCTCGCTCGAACGCCTCAAACGTGAAGGCGAGGCCGGGATGAACAAGATCAACCAGTACACCCGCTACCTCACGATCGTCATCTGCATCATTCAGGGCGCGATGACCGCGATCGCCATGACGCATCCGGAACGCCTCGGCCTCCCGGCCGCGCTGCCCGGACAGCCGCTTGTCAGCGGCAACGTCACCGCGTTCGTGTTCTTCTCCGTCATCATCCTGACCTGCGGCACGATGATCCTGATGTGGCTCGGCGAAAAGATCACGGACAAAGGCATCGGAAACGGCGTGTCGATCATCATCACGATCGGCATCATCGACCGTCTCCCGAAGGCCATCGCCCAGCTGTACGACATGTACCAGAGCGGCGGCACGGGCGACGCCCGTTTCCGTCTCCCGCACGTGCTGCTTCTCATCATCATCTTCGCGGTCGTGACCGCTCTGACCATCATCCTGTGCCAGGGCGTCCGCAAAGTGCCGATCCAGATGGCGCGCAAGACCATCGGGAACAAGGTCGCCGGCGGCAGCACCTACATGCCGCTGAAGGTCAACTTCCCCGGCGTCATGCCCATCATCTTCGCCGGCGCGATCCTGATGTTCCCGCCGATGATCCTGAGGTTGATCCCGAACGCCCATATCGCGGCGCTCCAGCAGTATTTCAACCACGGCTCCTACTCGTACATGCTCATGTACGGCCTTCTGATCCTCGCGTTCTCCTATTTCTGGGTCTCGAACATGTTCAACCCGGTTCAGATCGCGGACAATCTGAAGAAGGAAGGCGCCTACGTCCCGGGCATTCGCCCCGGCAAGCCCACGTGCGATTACCTCGACGAACTGATGACGCTCATCACGTTCGCCGGCGCGATCTTCCTGTGCGGCCTGTCGGTCTTCCCGATGCTCCTCACGATGTGGCTGAAGATTCCGTATGCCGTGGCGTCGTTCTTCGGCGGCACCAGCCTGCTGATCATCGTGGGCGTGACCATCGACACGCTCTCCCAGATGGAATCCCATCTGGTGATGAAGAATTACGACGGCTTCCTCCAGCGCGGACGGCTTCGTTCCCGCAGGGGGTGACCCGATGAACGGCGGCGTGACAGGGCGCAAGTCCATCCCCGCGGCCGTTCCGGCGTCATGCCGGCACGATTCCTCTCCCGTCTTCCGGTTTCGCCCGGGAGACGGGTTCTTTGCTTTTTCCGGGAACTTTTCCCGATTCGCGACTGTCTATTGAAAAACAACCTGGAAGGACCATCATGAAACTCTCCGCCATGCTTCAAACCGTCCGAAACGCGATTTGTCCGGCCGTCCTGGCCGCGGCGGCCGTTTCATGCCTTGCGTCCTGCTCCGGGGAACCCACGCCCGACGTCCCGATGGAACGTTCCCGCGTGCTCATCCGGCTGTTCAGCTCGCTCGACCGCGACGATTATTCCGAGACGCTGAAGGACATCGAGACCTACCGGAATCTCGACCAGACGAACCTCTTCCTCTCCGATTTCGAGCACCTGGTGCGCGCGAACAACGTGATCGCCGAAGCCCGTGTGAAACTCGATGCAGGCGACTATGCCGGGGCCGTGGCGGATTTCGACGCTTATATCCAGCGTTACGGCGACGTGAGCGAGCCGATCAACCAGGCCAAGGCCAAGGCCGATCTGCTGCTCCGGGCGCAGACCCTGAACGAGAAACTGCTCGCCGCGGAGTTCTCCGAAGACCTCCGCACGGCCGCCAACGACCTGGACGAGTTCGCGAAGGCGAATCCCAAGCTCTTCCCGAAGCTCAAATCCTATGCCGCCGCAAAAGTCAAGGAAGCCGACGCCCTGGCCGCCGTGGAACGGCAGGACGCCTGCATCGCGATGTTCCAGGACGCCGTGGAGGCCCGGAGAGCCGGACGCTCCGCCGAGGCCGACGCCCTCACCGCGCTCATCGAAATGAACGCCGATCCGGCCCAGATCGCCGAATTCGCCGCCTGGCTGGAACACCGCAACGCTCAGCAATCACCAACCGCATTGTAACAGAAAGGTCCCTGAGATGAACTGCAAACGATTTCTCGTCCTGATAGCCGCCGCCGCGGCGCTTCCGCTGGCCGCGCAGATACCCGATACGGCCGCGACCCTGCCGACCCTGACCCTGTCCGGCGCGGGAGCCGGCGCGCCTGCCGCTTCGAATGCCTCCGTCGAGGCCGCGCTGCGTCAGGCTCTGCTGGGGCAGGTCGCCACCGAGGAGGAAGTCGAGAAGGCGCTGTCCTTCATGCCCGACGTGGTGGCAGACGTGAACGGCACGAAGATCACGAAGAAGGAGATCATCGACATGCTGATTTCTCGGAAGATCTCCCAGCAGGTGCTCGCCCTGACCTCGGAGTCCTATCTGCGCACCACGATGCAGCAGTACGTGGACCAGAAAGTCGACACCGAAATCCTCCGCCAGAAGGCGAAGGCGGACGGGTTCGCCCCCTCCGAGGAACTCGTGAAGACGCATTTCGACGACGCCATGAAGAAACTCCCGGCCGATCAGGTCGAGGAGCTGAAACTCCAGCTGAAGGAACGCGGCTTCTCGCTCGAGTCCTACCGCGACGAGATCGCGAAGGAGGACGACATCCAGGCGAACGCGTCCATCGCGGCGTACGAAGACAAGAACTTCATTTCGAAGGCCGAGAAGGCCGTCACCGTCGACGACGCCGAGAAGTTCTACCGCGAGAACCAGCAGAAATTCGCGATCCCGGAGAACATCACCGTGGCGCACATCCTGATCCAGTGCGAGCCCGTCTCCGCCTCCGACTCCAAGGAGGAGAAGGAGATCAAGACCAAGGCCGACAAGCTCGCGAAAGAGCAGATCGACGACATCTACGCCGAACTCGTGAAGAACCCCGACCGTTTCGAGAAACTCGCGCAGGAGAAGAGCAACTGCCCCTCCGGCAAGCGCGACAACGGCAAACTGCCGGCGTTCGACAAGAACGGCGAGACGATCGACGGTGCGGGACAGCTCGACCCGGATTTCACGGCCGCGGCCTACAAGCTCGAGAAGAACGGCGAGTTCACCAAGCCGGTCCATACGCAGTTCGGCTACCACATCATCAAGCTGCTGGAAAAGAGCCCGAAGGGCTATGTCGAGTTCGACAAGGTCAAGAACGAAATCCGCGACTTCCTGATCGACAAGTCCGTCTCGGAGCAGATTCAGGCCATGCTGAAGGCCGAACGCGCCAAGGGCGGCATCAAGATCTACGAGTTCACCCCCGCGAAGACCGCGACCAAGACCGCGACCAAGGCCGCCGCGAAGGACTGACCTCGGTTTCGGTTTGCTGCCGGGCTCGGGCGGGCATCCTCGCCTGGCCCGGGAACTCTGCCTCTTTCCGCGAAAAATAATCGTCGGCGGTCTCCGTTCGTCACGCACGTTTTATCCGGCTGTGCCGGAGGCCGTTTCAGCCGGAATTTTCCCGGTTTTTTCCGCTTTTCTCTTGCATTTTTGCGAAATCGTGGTATTTTAAAGCATTTCACGTTTGTCGTGGGCTGGTAGCTCAGTCGGTAGAGCATCGCCCTTTTAAGGCGGTGGTCCAGGGTTCGAGTCCCTGCCAGCTCACTTTTTTTGTGCCCCGATTCCGGGCCGCGGCCGTTCCCGCCGCGCCATCACCGCTTCCCGGTTTCCCCTGATATTTCCGTCTTTTTCGGGTTTTGCGGTTGAAAAATCCCCGTTTTGGCTGTATAATTATCAATCGACGCTTTTTACACTATGGATACGTGCGGGCGACCGCGCCGTCCGAAGTGTGTTTCAATCAACGCAAACGACCGAGGGGACTCTGGGATCATGGCAACGGATTTCGTGCATCTGCACTTGCATACGGACTACAGCCTGCTGGACGGCGCGTGCGCCATTTCGTGGGCGAAACTGAAGAAGGAGGACGCCGAGGGCAAGGTCGACCTGGTCACCATGGCGCAGGAATACGGCATGAAGGCCGTCGCCATCACGGACCACGGCGTCATGGGCGGCTGCTACGAATTTCACAACGCCATGAAGAAGGCCGGGATCAAACCCGTGATCGGCTGCGAGACGTACATCGCGCCGGGGAGCCGTCTGGAGAAGCAGGCTGGTGTGCCGAACATCAAGGGATTCCACCTGATCCTGCTGGCGAAGAACGACGTGGGGTACCACAACCTCTGCAAGCTCAATTCCGAAGCCCACATGACCGGGTTCTACTACAAGCCCCGCATCGACCGCGAACTCCTCGCGAAGTACCACGAGGGCATCATCGGCATGAGTGCGTGCCTGCAGGGCGAAATCGACGTGGCCATTCTCCGCGGCGGCGTGGACGCCGGGCGCAAGGTCCTGTACGACTACCTCGACCTCTTCGGCGGCAGGGAGAATTTCTGCCTCGAACTCATGTATCACGGCATCGAGGACCAGAAGACGGTGAACAAGGCCCTCATCCAGCTCGCCCGCGAGAACGACGTCCGGCTCGTCGCGACCAACGACGTGCACTACCTGAAGAAGGAGCATGCGCGTTCCCACGAGATCATGCTCTGCATCCAGACCCGGACCACGCTGGACGATCCCCGCCGGATGAAGATGGAGTACGACGAGTTCTACTTCAAGTCCGGCGACGAGATGATGGAGGTCTTCGGCACAGAGGCCCCGGACGCCATCAAAAACACCCTCGTGATCGCCGAACAGTGCGACGTCACGATCGGTTACGAGAACCATTATCCCGAGTTCACGCCCCCGCAGGATTTCGTCGCTACGCTCGACCTGGACGCCATGCGTGATGAGTCCGAGCGGGAGATCGCGGACGAAGCGGCCAGGGACCGCGAGAAACACCCGGACGACCCCCCGATGTCCGCCGACAAGCAGGCGAACCTCGTGGAACGCCGCATCGTCATGAAGAAATCCGCCGCGTATCTGCGCCATATCTGCCTGTACGGCACCGGGCGCGAGGACAGCGTCAGCGGGTACGAGAAGAAATACGGCTACGACCCCTTCAATCCCCCGGAGGACAAGAAGGAGGAGGCGAAGCGCAACCTCGAGCGCATGGATTTCGAGCTCTCCGTCATCACCCGCACGAAATACCCCAGCTACTTCCTCTGCGTGTGGGACTTCATCCACTGGGCGAAGGAACACGGCATCCCGGTCGGCCCGGGACGCGGTTCCGGCGCAGGCTCCATCGTGGCCTACCTGAGCGGCATCACGAACATCGACCCGATGAAGTACGACCTGCTCTTCGAACGCTTCCTGAACCCCGACCGCGTTTCCCCGCCCGACTTCGACACCGACTTCTGCGAACGTCACCGCCAGGAGGTCATCGACTACGTGATACGGAAGTACGGCGAGGACAGCGTGTCCCAGATCGGCACCTACGGCACGCTGAAGGCGAAAGCCGTCGTGAAGGACGTCGCGCGCGTCCTCGGGCGCACCCCGGCCGAGGGCAACATGATCACGAAGCTCATCCCGGACGATCCGAAAATGACCCTCGCGAAAGCCGTCAAGGAGTCGCCCGAGCTCAAGCAGCTGCTGGAGAAGGAATCCTGGGTCCGCGACATCTTCGCCTACTGCACGCCCATCGAACAGCTCAACCGCCAGATGGGCATCCACGCCTGCGGCGTCATCATCTGCAACCAGCCGCTCGCCGACCTGGTCCCGCTCGGACGCGGCGCGCACGAAGAAGTCATCACGCAGTACGTCGCCCCGCTCTGCGAGAGCATCGGCCTGCTGAAGATGGACTTCCTCGGGCTCCGCACCCTGACCGTGATCCAGGACGCGGTCGACAACGTGAAGCGCACGCGGGGGATCACGCTCGACATGGACGCGATCCCGCTCGACGACGCGAAGACCTACGAGCTCATCAACCGCGGCGACACCGTCTCCGTCTTCCAGCTCGAATCCGGCGGCATGCAGGATCTCTGCCGCAAGTTCGGCGTGGAGAATCTGAAGCACATCATCGCTCTGGTGGCGCTCTACCGCCCCGGTCCGATGCAGTTCATCAACACCTTCGTCGGCCGCAAGAAGGGCACCGTCCCGCTCGAATACGACCATCCGCTGATGGAGCAGTACCTCAAGGAAACGTACGGCATCATGCTCTACCAGGAGCAGATCATGCAGGTCGTGCAGGTGCTCGCCGGGTTCACGCTCGGCCAGGCGGACATCCTCCGCCGCGCCATCGGCAAGAAGAAGATCAAGGACATGGAGGCCCAGCACGACAAGTTCATCGAGGGCTGCGCAAAGACGAACAACATCCCGACCGCGCAGGCCGACCGCATCTGGGAGAACATCAAGAAGTTCGCCGAGTACGGGTTCAACAAGTCGCACAGCGCCGCCTACGCGCTGCTCTCCTACCGCACCGCCTTCCTGAAGGCGAACTACCGCGCCGAGTTCATGGCAGCCGTGCTCACCAGCGAACTCTCCAACGCCCAGAAACTTACGTTCCTCATCAACGAGTGCCGCACCTCCGGCATCCGCATCCTGCCGCCGGACGTGAACACCAGCGACGTGAACTTCACAGTCGACGGCGACGCGATCCGGTTCGGCCTCGGGGCCATCAAGGGCTTCGGGCAGGGCGTTTCCGCCGACATCATCAAAGCGCGCCAGGACGGCCCGTTCACTTCGCTCGCCGACCTCGCCGAACGCACCGACGGGCTCAATGCGAAGAGTCTCGAAGCGCTCGTCCGCTGCGGCGCGCTCGACTCCACCGGGCTCAAACGCGCCCAGCTCGTGGCCATGATCGATTCCGCGCTGTCCTCAGCCGCCACGGTCAAACGCGACCGCGAATCCGGCCAGGGCAGCCTCTTCGACCTCCTCGACGACCCCGGCGACGCGGGGTTCGAGGAGACGCCGCCGCCCGACGTGCCGGAGTTCCCCGAGAGCGAGATGCTCGAGAACGAGAAGGAGCTCCTCGGGTTCTACGTCTCCGGCCATCCGCTGTCCTCCTCGCGGAAGACGATCGACACGTTCTCCACGGCCACGCTCGCGGAGATTTCGCAGATGCCCGGCGACGTCGGCGTGAAGTTCGGCGGCCTCGTGACCTCCGTGGCGAAGAAATACACCAAGAGCGACAGCAAGCCTTTCGCCGTCCTCCAGCTCGAGGACCTCACGGACACCATGGAGTGCATCTGCTACAACCGGCTTTATGCCGAGGTCGGCCCCATGCTCGTCGAGGGCGCCAAGGTCTTTGTCCGCGCGGTTACGAAGAAGGGCGAGGAAGAGGGCGCCGAGGTCACGCTCCAGCTTGAGGACCTGATCCCGCTCGACGACGCCATGATCTACAATTCCGGCGGACTCCGCATCGACCTCTACGAGGACGCGGTCACGCCCGACCTCTGCGCGAAACTGCGCGACCTGCTCGAACGCCACCGGACGCCCCTGGAGGGAGTCGCGGCGTTCGCCGAATCCGCCGATCAGGAATCCCGCGGCCGCGGCGCGTCACGTTCCGGCAAGCCCCGCCCCGAACCGGTC